>JASHQK010000076.1 GCA_030039195.1 Candidatus Sulfotelmatobacter sp. | reverse complement strand
ACTTTTTTCCTGATCGCGCCACGCCTCGGCAGCGAGTTCCTCCCTCACTTGGAAGAAGGCAACTTTTGGATTCGCGCCTCCATGCCGACCACGCTTTCGCTGGAAAACGGGGAAATCGCTACGCGAAAGATGCGCGAAATTCTTCTGCGGCATCCTGAAGTTATCACTGTGGTCTCCCAGCATGGCCGTCCCGATGACGGCAGCGACGCTTCGCCATTCTCGAACGTCGAGTTGTTCGCTCCCTTGAAGCCGTTCGACGAATGGCCCAGAGGGTTAACCAAAGACAAATTGACCAACCAGATTCAGGCCGAATTCAACAACGAACTGCCGGGAGTCGTCTTCAATTTCTCGCAATACATCGAGGACAACATCGAGGAGGGAATTTCGGGCGTCAAAGGCGTAAATTCGGTAAAAATTGTCGGCCCTAATCTGCAGGTGCTGACCGATCTCGCTAACCAGGTGCGAGACCAAATGGCCCAGGTGCGCGGTGTTACCGATCTTGGCATTTTCCCGGTTCTCGGCCAGCCGAACTTGAATATCAAGGTGGATCGTGAGAAGGCAGCCCGTTACGGACTTAATTCGGGAGACGTGAATTCCGTCGTTCAAGCTGCTATGGGCGGAGCCGTCGCGTCGGAGGTTTTGGAAGGCGACCGGCAATTTGATCTCGTGGTGCGTTATACGCCCGAATACCGCGACAGCATCGATAAAATTCGAAATATAAAAGTTGCCTACACGGCGCCCAACGGCGCCAATGCCTACATTCCTCTAAGTGAGCTTGCCACAATTACTCTCGATACTGGAGCGTCGTGGATTTATCACGAGAGCGTGCAACGGTTCATCCCCGTGAAGTTCAGCGTCCGCGGCCGCGACCTCGGTGGGACTGTCGAAGAAGCGCAAGCGCGAATCGCAAAGAACATTCAGCTCCCTTCTGGATATCACCTGATCTGGGCCGGTGAGTTTGGCGATCTGCAAGAAGCCAAAAAACGATTGGAAGTCATCGTACCCATCAGCTTCATTCTGATTGCCGGAGCTCTCTACAGCCTGTTCAATAATTTCAAGGACTCCATTCTCGCGCTTGCGGGCATTCCTGACGCCATCGTCGGCGGCATCCTCGCGCTCTATGTGTCCGGGCTGCACTTCAGCATCTCCGCAGCCATTGGTTTTGTTTCGCTATTCGGCGTCTCCGTAATGGACGGGATTCTGATGATTACCTTCTACCATCAGGAACTGTCACACGGACTGACGCACATCGATGCCATGTATCGCGCCGCGTCGACGCGAATGCGACCGCTGCTGATGACATCTCTGTCGGCGTGCATCGGCCTGTTTCCGGCGGCGATTTCCACGGGAATCGGTAGTCAGGTGCAACGCCCCCTCGCAACCGTAATCGTGGGCGGCATGCTGGTTGGCCCAGTCATGCTGCTTCTCGCGGTGCCTGCCCTGCGCCTAATCTTCCTGGGCGGTGAACATCGCCTGACCGTTCATGACCAGGAACCACGAGAACAGGAGGAATCAGAATGAAGACGGTGCGCTTCTTTTTCGTAATGATGATCGCGGCCCTCTTGCTGCCCGGCACAAGCCTCGCGGTTCAGGCAAGTCCTAAACTGCAGCAAGCGACCTCGCAGAGCATTGAGAAATCTGACGACCAGCAGAAAGACGATGTTCGTAACGCAAAAGACCAGGCGCACCCAAAAGCGGCTGATGAGAATCAAGAACAATCGGCAGACGTGACGCGCATGATGACTAAACATCGTCCGAGCACGAACCACTCCAGGGCAATTCCGAGTCGTCAACCGCGTCCAGTTAAGACGTCAACAGCTAGCAGCCAACGGACGAGCGCTCCTCAAACTTTCTCGACGTCTCCGCAAGCTGTCTCAAAGGCGAACACTAACGTTCCAAACAAGCCGGTCAGCCATCACAGCGCGTCCGTTCCTTCACCCGCTGTTTCCGTCAATGGGCAACAGATTAGAAATCTGCGCGATCCGGGAGCGCGGCTTGCGAGCAGCGGCGGGCCCCTGACGGCAGCGCGAGGGACAGCGGTGATCAACGGAACCGACATGAAGCGCAGGCCCTGAATACTATGACTCGTGTTCGCAAAACCCCTGTCATCGGATTGCTCATGATCGGCGCGTTGTTGATCACCGCCGGCTGTGTGGTTGGTCCGAACTACAAAAGGCCTGCGGCTCCGAAGGTCCCTGGCTATACACCAACTCCGCCAATTGCAGAGACGAGCACCCCTGGCGTCAGTGGCGGGGAGGCCCAACGATTTCTCGAAGGAAAGGACATTCCCGGAGAATGGTGGACGCTATTTCACTCCAAGCCGCTTAACGACTTGATCGAGCGATCGCTTAAGAACAATCCCGACATCAAAGCCGCACAGGCGGCTTTGTCGGTGGCTCGAGAAAATACCAGGGCGCAGAAGGGGTTTTACTACCCGAGCGTGGGCGCCGGTTTTTCCGCCCTTCGCGCCAAGTCATCCAGTGATGTTTCGGCTGTAACCAATACCACGGCATTGAATTACAGCTTCTATACGCCGCAGGTCAGCGTTTCGTTTGTGCCCGACGTTTTCGGTCTGAATCGCCGCACGGTGGAGTCCTTAAAGGCGCAGCAGGAGCAGGCGCGCTTTGCCCTGGCCGCGACGCATATCACATTGAGCTCAAACGTTGTCGGTGCCGCCATTGAAGAGGCATCCTTGCGGGCGCAGATTGATGCGACGAACGAGCTGATTAAGATCAACACGAACATGCTAGACGTATTGCGCAAGCAATTCGAGAAAGGTTACGTCGGGCGGCTTGATGTTGCCGCGCAGGAAGCTCAGCTGGCGCAAGTCACCGCTACCCTTCCGCCATTGCTGAAGCAGCTCGCGCAGAACCGTGACCTGCTCATTGCGTTGTCCGGCGGACTGCCGAACGAGGATTTGGCCGAGAAGTTTGAGCTCTCCAGCTTGCAACTCCCGCAGGAACTGCCACTCAGCCTTCCGTCGCAACTGGTCGAGCAACGTCCAGATGTACGCCAGGCGGAAGAGAACCTGCATGCCGCAAGCGCGCTGATCGGCGTAGCACGTGCGAATCGCCTGCCCAGTTTTGCTCTGACCGCGGATGCAGGCAGCACGGCGGTCGTGCTCAGCCACTTGTTCGCAGGGAACACCGGTTTTTGGGACGTCGCGGCCGGTGTGACCCAGCCCATCTTCGAAGGGGGCACACTTGCTGCCCACGAACGTGCCGCAAGGGATGCGTACGTGCAAGCCTCCGAGCAATACCGCAGTACCGTGTTAACAGCATTTGAAAATGTCGCGGACGCCCTGCACGCACTCGATCAGGACGATGATGCACTAAAAGCAGCAGCTGCAGCACGAGACGCTGCCAAGGTAACACTGGATCTCACTACGAAACAAATGCATGTTGGCTACGTGAGCTATCTCGCGCTGTTAAGCGCGGAACAGTCCTATCAACAAGCCGTGATCAACCTGGTGCAGGCACAGGCCAACCGCTATGCAGACACCGCAGCGCTATTTCAGTCGCTCGGTGGCGGGTGGTGGAATCGCACGGACGTTCCCAAAAGCTAGTTACGAGTTGGTACTACTCCTAACCTGGAGCTTTTCCACTCTAATAGCAATGAATGTCGTAGTGAGCGTTATTGCGATTGCAATTGGGAGTCTTATTGTGCCTCACCTGATCGGGCAGCCAGCAGTTGGGGATCGATGGTCATCCATATCCGGGACGGCAAAGGTCGCAAGGACCGCGACGTCATGCCCAGACCGAAGCTGCTCGATGCACTGCGCGTCTATTGGCGCGGCCTGAGGCACGGGGTGGCTTCCTTCAAGTCGCTGTATCTGAAGCGCCCACGAGAGAAGAGTTGGAAGTTGAGACGCTGTGCTGGCGGGCGCTTCAGATACAGCCCCAAGACTTATCAGGAGTAATTCCCCGAAGCTCGTTTCTCGACACTTTCCAGTTCGCCGAAAGTTTCACAGAGACTCCGCGTTCTACGCAAGCCCTTTCGCATCAAGGATCTACCTGAGCGTTGCGGCATGCGGACAAAGTTCGACCACCTCTGCTATGTATCCCCCTCCAAGGAGTGCCAACTTACGAGCCTTTGCATATTGGTGCTTGCGGTTCCGTTGCCGGGCGTTCGGCGAGCGCGTTGCGGAACGGCGCTATTTCGCGCCCGCAGAACCAGCTGGTCTAGTATTTGCGAGATGAGCGTAGAAGCTCTCCGGATACCAGGAGGGTCGTGAACTGGCGTTTGCCACTCGCGCAGCCAGCTGCGCGAGGATGTGTGTGAACTGCGCCGCCGCGACAGTGTCGACCGGCTGCTGCAGATCGTCGGAAGGCGAGTGATATCGTGTGTGGATCCATTCGTTGAAAGTCTTCTCTTCTTGAGATCCAGGAAGCCAGCCGAACTTGAACGCCAATCCCGGGATGCCTCTTCTTACGAAACTGGCCTGATCGCTGCGAATGAAGCGGTTCTCCGGAGGTTGTTTATCGAATTGAACCTCGATGTCGTTGAGTTGAGCCACCGCACGGATGTCGTTGCCCAGCGTCGACTCCCCCAGACCCTGCACCTCAAGGTAATGCAGGGGAAATAAAGGCAAGAACATATCCATATTAATGGCAGCGACGATATCGCTTAGTCTCACCGTCGGGTGAGCAACAAAGTATTGCGATCCCAACATGCCGCTCTCTTCCCCGGTCCAGGCGGCAAACAGAATTGAGCGCTTCGGTCTGTTGGGCGATGCGGACAGCTCTTTGCCGATTTCTATAAGGGACGCAATTCCTGAAGCATTATCCATTGCGCCGTTGTAGATGCCGTCTCCATTCACCGGACGTCCCACACCGAGATGGTCCAAGTGCGCCGAGAGAACCACATATTCATGTTTCAGCCGCGGATCACTTCCCGGCAAGACGCCAATAATATTGGGCGAGGTGAGCTGGGCCAGCTTCTTCACGACCACTCGCGCCTCGAACTTGCCGGCGAGCGGGAATTTCGGCAGCGGTTGCCCTGCGTCGGCGAGGGCCAACAATTCGGCGATGGTATGCCCAGAGCCGTCGAGAAACTTATCGGCGTGAGCCGGATTGATGGTTGCAGCAAACTTCAGCCCGGGGGATTCGTTCAACGCTGGGTCAGCCAGGATCAGCGTGTCTCGCGCCCGGCTCGCGACCTGACGCTCCCAGGGAAGACTTAGCTTCGGGTTGGCAATACTTACGAATCCGATGGCGCCTGCCTTGTGCAGCGCCTTCCATCTCTCCGAGAAGGCCTCATAGTAGGTGCTGATCGGGGCCGGGATCGACACAGGTTGCCCCCCGATTGCCACTGCAATCTTGCCGCGTAAATCAAGGTCCTTAAACTCGTCAAAACCTCTCTCTGGAACGGCAAATCCGTAACCAACAAAAAACGCGGTCGCGTTCACGGGTTCGTCAGCTTCAGAACGAGCGGAAAGAATTGCGTCTGTGCCAAGCTGGACGTCCGTATCTTTTCCATCCGCCTCGATCTTCCAGCTGGACGCAGCCTCATCCAACTGCAATGTGTCGAACTGGACATCTTGAAAAAATCCCTTGGTTCCCCCGGGCTGCAGTCCGGCAGCTTTGAACTGGGTCTCAACATACTGCGAAGCAAGCCCAAAGCCAGGTGTCCCAGTACCTCGCCCCTCAAGCTTGTCATCGGCCAGGTACTGAACGTGCGCCCACCAACGTTTTCCAGCCGCGTCCCAATCGGTGAGTGCACGGCTGACCCACGACAATAAAAACAGCGAAGCCACCAGCATCAACAATTTTGTTCTCATCGTCCACCTTTTCCTCGAGGAATGCATTGGCCGGGAAAGTGTCCCTTGCCCGGCCTGTTGGGGTTCGCGGAAAACAGCCGGCCTCAAAAGATAAATTTGGCCGTCAATTGGATCTGGCGTGGCGATGAGTCTCCACCCAGGCCCGATCCCAAAATGCTGGTCGGCGGAGAAACGGTTTGAATGATGTTCCCGAATTGAGGGTTGCCGATATCTCCGACCGGCTGGTCGAAGTTGACATGATTCAGAACGTTGTAGAAGTTGACCCCGACAACGAGCTGTTCTCCTTCTCCCCGGCCTGGGATGCGCGTGCTCTTCAGGATGCTCAGATCAGTGGTGAAAAATCCAGGGCCACGGAATTGATTGCGTCGCTGTGTTCCGAAGCCGGTGCTGGCGGGCGAAAAGTCTGTGACGGTCAAGCAGGAATTGTTGGGATTGTTGCAGCCCGGCTGTGATCCGCCCAGATAGTTTGCAAACACCGTACCCCCGTAGAAAGTGCTTCCCAGCGTTGCGGTATCGGCACTATCGATCACCGTGAAGGGCAGCCCCGTGCGGTAGAAGAACGTTCCCGAGAGGGACCACCCCTGCAGAAGTGGTTTCGGTCCGCTACTGATCAACGAACTGATTGCCGGCGTCCACACATAGCTTGCGCTGAATGCATGCCGCACATCGGCGTCATTGTTTCCGTAGTTGGCATGCGGGTCCGACGGATTCTGCGGATACTGAATGCTTGGGTCGGTGTTGTAGCTCCAGGCAGTAAACCCGTTGTCGGAAACATCGTCGAGAGCATGGCTGTAGGTGTACGTGGCGAGCGCTTGAAAGCTATGACCGAAATTGTGTTGCGCTGAAAGAACCAGTCCGTTGTAGTTCGAAGTACCGGCGGTCTGCAGTTCTGTCACCGAGGAGAATCGCGCATCGGGAACTGCCACCGGCAGACCCGCGAAGCCAAGCGGAGCATATGCATTCAAGCTGGGATTGATAAAGACTTCATGAATCCCATGATTGCCCACGTAATTGGCGCTCACAGTTGTTTTGGGGTCAAACGAGTGTTGGATCTCCAGGTTCCATTCCAGATACGTCGGATTTTTTGTTTCTTTCTGCGCGCCGTAATAGCCCGGTGGCGAGAAGCCAGGGTCGGTGGCCTGTAACGTTGCCAGCGTGGCGCCCTGCGAAAAACCATTCAAGAAAGTTGTGTTGTACGTGCTGGCGGTCGCGAAGATGTTTCCTGTGACGTCGGGCGACAATGGCGCTGTTGCCACCGTAAAAGCGTTTACGTTCGGCGTGTTGAGCGCGAAGCCCTGCAATATGCTCTGCGGGATGAAGTCGCGGAAGTTGCCGATTCCACCTCGCAAGACTGTATTGGCGCTGCCCAATGGCGACCAAGCAAATCCAAAGCGAGGCTCGAAGGCCAGCGGCGTGAAGTTATACAAATTCTGGCTGACGCCGGTCTGAATTGCCTGATTGTAGGGAATCGTTGGGTCGTGATCCGCTAGCTCAAACGGCGTGCTCAACCGGGAAAAGCAGTTGGTGCGGCAAGTAATATTTGATTCTCGGTCGAATCGGAGCGCGCCTGTCAGCTTCAGGTGGGGCGTCACCGCCCAATCATCCTCAGCGTAGAAGCCTAAATCGTACGCGGCAAAGGGTTGATGTAGAGCGTTGGGAAAAGACTGGGTAAAGTTGGTCACGTTGCCGTCATAGAAATCCGACAGCGACGCGGTTGCAGTGCCGGCGGTGTTGCTCCCATAAAAGAAGACGTTGAGATCGTCGCGCAGGAAGTCTTCACCGAACTTCAGAGTATGTCTGCCGTAGGTGATCGAGAAGTCGTCGACGAATTGATATTGCGTGATGTGTCTTCCAATCGGATCCGCCTGGTTCTGTCCGAGAGTGGTGAAGGTTCCTCCAGAGAACTTCAGTTCTGTAGGAAACGCCTGCAAGGCGGCAGGATAATTTCCTGGTCCAAAAAGAATTCCCGACCACTGGAACGCGGCCAGGAATTGATTCACTGCCCGATTGCTGAAGCTGTGAGTCTCGTTCAACTGTCCCTGCCATTCAGGCTGAGGGCTCGTCTGGTTGAACGCCGAATTGATGGTGTTGGTTGAGGTTGCCTGCACTCCGTGGTCGGTGAACACGTGCAAAAACACCTGATCTTTGGGACTCACAATCTGATCGATGCGCCATGCCAGCAACCATTCGCCGGTGAAATTGCTGGGGATCGCTTGAAACTGCAGGGCGCATGGACCACCCCCTGGCAGCACAAAGCTTCCGCAACCTCCGTTGGGCAGAATGTTTTGTGCCCGGGCTATCCCGGGCGCGCTGTTATAGAGAGAAAAGATTTGATTGTAGAAGGAAGTCGAGCCTGGACTGACAGACGCTAGATTCGCTAGCGTGGCAGCTTGAAACTGAGGACTAGGGACGTTCACCGGAGTGGTTGTCGGCAATACGATTCGCAATCCTTCGTTATTCACGAAGAAGAATGTGTGATCTTTCCAGATCGGTCCGCCGATCGAGGCCGCCCATTGGTTAACGTTGTCAAACGGACGCGGAGTATCGCTCCTGACATTGAAATAGTCGTTTGCATTCAAAGCCGAGCCATTCCAGTCGTAGATGGCGTTCCCGTGAAATTGATTGCTGCCCGATTTGCTCACGAAATTAACGTTCGAGCCCACGAGCCGGCCATAGTTTCCCGAATAGCCGTTGTTCACAACGGTGACGCTTTGCATCTCGTTCGCTCCGAGACTGTTATTCGTCGCCCCAGATTTGTTGTTGTCACCGTAGCTGTTCAGGTAATCCATTCCGTTAATCGTGAACATGTTTGAGTATCCGGGCAGGCCGAACACCGAGAAGTTTCCTCCTCCATTTTGTGTGTTCATGACTGCGCCCGGTGCCGTCTGAGCGACATAAGTCAGATCTTGGCCGGGATTTGGCAAGATCTCAATTGCACGTTCCTCATAATTGGTGGAGATATCCGCGTTTTCCGTTTGTAGTGAACTAGCCTCAGAGGTCACGTCAACTGTCGTCATCGTACCGACGGTCAGTTGCACATTTGCAGTCGTCGACTGGCCGACGGTTGCGGCGATCGTTTCTTTGAATGGATTAAAACCTGTTACCGACACCCTCAGCGTGTAGTTGCCGGGAGGCACGTAGTCAAAATGGAACACTCCCTCGTCGTTGGTGGTTGCGGTGAGCGTTTGCGACGTAGTTGGATTCTGCAGGGTCACAGGAATGCCCCGTATCACAGCTTTGCTAGGATCCACCACAGTCCCAGTGACGAACCCTGATATCGTGGATTGCCCAAGCAATCCTATTCCGCTGGCCAACAGAAAAAGTAAAGTCGCTGATATTCTCCGGTTCATTGCGATTCTCCCTTCCGCATAGTTGCTATTTAAAAATCGCCCGTCGCTCGGAGTTACCTAGCGCTGGGCTCTGGTTTTAGTGAGAGTTCGATCTTTAGAGAAATTCGTCTCAAACTGCTGCCAAAGCAACGCCTGGGCGGCTACAACAGCAATCTTTGGCTTTGAGGTTCGCAAGCATTTGGCTGAGTCGTTCGAGCAGCTAGGGTCGATCGGCCTTGTATTGGGCAACCTATTTATACTATATCGTCTATAAGAATGATAGAGATTATTCAAAAATTCACATTGGCGAAATCTACGGGCCGAAAAAATGCCTCAAGCGGAACTATGCCAATTTGCTTATTGAGAGGGTTGTCGACGTTTAGCCTGAGGTCTTCGTGAGCAGTTTTGGAGTGCGCTCGGCCCTGAAGGGAAAGACTCTTCCCCTAGGTTGAAATTGATTGTCACGCGGCGTTTGTGCGGAGCAACGGGCCGGAACCTAAGATACTGAGCACCGGACGTTGCCGTTGGGTTCAAGCTTGCAATACCAGAAGTGTTATTGGGTCCATTGCGCAAGGGAAAGTTGTGGGAATCGGTCGCCGTACCCGAGTTGCGAATTCAGGTTGCTGACCTTGCCCATCTACTCGTCAATCGTCTCGGCGCCGAAACTGACTCCTCCATAGTGGCCCCCACTGAAAGCGCGATTCCACTATCGCCGCAGGTTGGCTCGCTCAGCACCGTCCTGCCCGGATGAATCTTTCCACTCCGTTTGGTGTTTAGGACCACAACTTACGCCGATGCGATCGTAACGCTGGCGACTGGGTTTTGCCTTTCGGTTTCGTAACACCATTCTGCTCGTAGCTGGGTGCTCGTTGCCTTATAATCACAAGTTTGTCTAGTATATTGATTGACTTCATAGTATAGTGCAAGTGTTTCGCAAAGATCACACGGGGGGCGCGATGACCGAGTTCTTGGAAAAGACCTGGTTTATCTGGTGGATCGTTGCCACTCTGGCAATCCTGCGGTGGTTTCACGTCGTCTCAATCAACGCCGGAGTTGAGCTTGATCTAGAAGATGCGAACATCGAACACGAAGGCATACATAGCTGGAGTTCTGCCAGCTGAATTCGCTGTCTTTTTGACTGCTTGGCGTTTACGGGGAGCTTGTCACTTTTCTGAAGCCCAATATCCAACTCGACCAAAGGAGCGACCGATGAGTGACATCCTTACAGGAGAGAGCACGTGCCTTTAGGGGCGGCGTTACTGGGACTGATCGTCGGTTTTTTGATTGGCCTCACTGGAATGGGTGGCGGCGCAATGATGACTCCGCTGCTCCTATGGACCGGATGGGCTGCCCCGACTGTCGCGGTCGGTACCGACCTGGTCTGGAATGCGCTCACCAAAACGGTCGGTGCAGCCGTCCACTATCGCCACAGGAACGTCAATCTGAAGCTTGTCTGGAAGTTGGCGTCAGGTAGCATTCCCGGAGCTTTGCTCGGACTGTACCTGCTGAACCTGCTGAAGAAATCGGCAGGCGTTGAGTTCGTGGACCATCTGATTGTCCGCCTGTTGGGCGGAACACTGATGCTGGTGGCCGTCGGCATTATTTTCAAGGGATACATTCGGCACTGGCTGCCTGCAGCGGCCGAGCGTTCTGCCACCGACGAGGCGCTCAAAGGTTGGCAGGTGCCGTTGCTCGGATTCGTGGTCGGAGTGCTGGTCTCTTTTACATCGGTTGGCAGTGGCAGTCTCATCGTCACCACTCTCCTGCTGATGTTTCCTGGCGAGCGCTTGAACCGCTTGGTGGGTAGCGATGTATTTCACGGAGTCTTGATTGTCGGCGTAGCGGCGCTGGGACACTGGCATCTGGGCGACGTAAATCTTCACCTCGTCTTGGGGCTGCTACTCGGCTCGGTGCCTGGGGTGTGGCTGGGTAGCTTCATCGCAAGCCGAATTCCCGAGGACACGCTACGTCCAGCGGTAGCGACTCTTCTTTTCGTGACCGGGGTAAAATTGGTGTGACTGCGAATCTTCCCTAGGCATAAGCGCATCAGTTCTCGTACAAACCTTACGCAGAGGACACTCAAATGCTGTTCAAAGCGGATCCCACTTTCTATCCTTCACCAAAGCTCGCGGCACAAGCGCCCGCTGAAAAATTGGCCTACGTCGCAGCCCTAAGCGCGAATGGCGGCAATAAACCGGACGCTCTGGCGGTCGTGAACGTCGACTCTCAATCGGGTGACTACGGTCGCGTCTTGGGTCAGATCGATATGCCCAACGTAGGGGACGAACTCCATCACTTCGGTTGGAACGCGTGCAGCTCGGCGCTTTGTCCGTACGCCCCCCATCCTCACGTTGAACGCCGTTACCTTATTGTGCCGGGGCTTCGTTCCTCGCGCATTCATGTTCTCGACACAAAGCCTGATCCCGAAAAACCGAAGATCGTCAAAGTGATCGAACCGCACTCTGTACACGAGCTGACCGGTTACAGTCGTCCGCACACTGTGCACTGCGGTCCCGACGGCATATACCTCAGTGCTCTTGGATCGCCCAGCGGAGACGGTCCCGGCGGAATCTTTTCCCTGGACCATGACAGCTTCGAACCGCTCGGGAGGTGGGAAGTCGAACGTGGGCCGCAACATTTCGGCTACGATTTCGCATGGCACTTGGGGTTCGACATCGCGGTCACTAGCGAATGGGGCACACCGAATATGGTGGAAAGCGGAGTGAACCCGGAGTTGCTGCTCGCCGGTAAATACGGGCATAACCTGCACATCTGGGACCTCCGCAAGCGCCGTCATCTGCAATCCCTCGACCTGGGAGCTGAACAGCAGATGGTGCTCGAGCTGCGTCCTGCGCACGATCCGACCAGAGCTTACGGCTTCGTTGGTGTGGTGACATCGCTGAAAGACTTGTCCAGTTCTATCTGGCTGTGGCACAAGACAAGCGGATCTTCCAACGGCCACTTCGAGATCAAGAAAGTGATCGAGATTCCCGCAGAACCCGCCGACCCCGCTCAGCTCCCTCCACTGCTGCAAGGCTTTAAAGCTGTACCGCCATTGCTGACGGATATCAATCTCTCCGTCGACGATCGTTTTCTGTACGCGTCCTGCTGGGGAACGGGTGAAATGCGCCAGTATGACGTTCGCGATCCATTCAACCCGAAGCTTGTCGGCTCTGTTCACATCGGCGGAATCGTGCGCCAGGCGCCGCATCCGGCCAATCCCAAGCAGCCATTGAACGGCGGCCCGCAAATGGTCGAGTTGAGCCGCGACGGCCGCCGCGTCTTCTTCACCAATTCACTCTACGCGGCGTGGGATAAGCAGTTCTATCCCGAGGGCATTCGCGGATGGATGGTCAAGCTGGATGTTGCTCCCGAAGGTGGAATTCAGTTTGATCCCAAGTTCTTCGCGGAGTTTGGCGACCGCCGCCCTCATCAGGTCAGATTGCAAGGCGGAGACGCCTCCTCCGACTTCTACTGCTACCCATGAGTCAGTCCTGGCCTTGGGCAATTCTGCTGTTGCTCGGGGCCTATCACGGCCTGAACCCTGCCATGGGCTGGCTATTCGCTCTTGCTCTCGGATTGCAGCAGAGGCGTAGGTCGGCGGTGGTGGGGGCATTATTTCCTATTGCTCTGGGTCATGCGCTAGCTATTGCAGCCGCGATACTCGTTCTGGATTTCGCTCGTAACGTCCTTTCCCTAGCCGTAGTCAAGTGGGCAGTCGCTGCCATCATTGCCGCGATGGGAGTTTCTCGGCTTTTTCGAGCCAGCCATCCCCGTGGGGCAGGCATGCGGGTCGGTGGACGCGAACTCATCGGATGGTCTTTTCTCATGGCCTCAGCCCACGGTGCAGGTCTTATGCTCATGCCCGTCTTGCTGGCGCGTCCCTCTCTTGGCATGCACCACTCCATGAGTCTTCCGATGGAAGGAAGCATGTCGTCGAATCTTCGTGTTCTTCTGCTCGCTACTTTGGCCCATACCACCGCGATGCTGGTCGTTTCTGGAATCTTGGCGATTGTCTTCTTCGAGTTGTACGACAAAGTTGGACTAAGAATATTGCGTCGCACGTGGCTGAATTTCGATTTTTTGTGGGCGGTAGCTTTGCTAATTGCGGCTCTTGCCGTGCTTTTCCTGTAGCGCTCTGATCCTCTGGGGGAATAGCGCCGAAAAATCGGCTTTCGAAAATCGATCACATCCACTCTGGGAACACGGGCCACTCGGAAATTGTGGCCCCCAGAAACGCTTGGGCCAAAAGTCGGCTTCCGGGAGATTAGGACCGATAAACGTTAATGCTGTATCGGATGCGCCCCACGAAAAGGCAGATGGCCTGCGAGGCTCCGAACGGAGGCGCATTCGATACAGCCGTTTTGCAGGAAGCCGCTAGTGTTCGCGGCGGATGCGGGATTCGCGATGGAATTTCAATCGACTTTGGCTTGGAAAGCCCGGCCAGAAGCCGGTGTTGCCAAAGAGGCGGTTATTGATGCTCATCAATCTACACATAAATCCCTTGCCTCAGGATGGCTTCATCGTACCGCAAGAGCGATGCTTCCTCACCCCCCCACGAGTCTAGAATAATCTAGAAGTTCCCAGGTCGCCTGCTTCGAGCACGCGAAAGCGTCCGTCGCGCTCGCGGCTTCGTGCAAACGGGCTTGTCGCCATCAACTCCCAAACTGTCGGCCATCCCGAGATTTGATCAGAAACGCATATCCGGGGAAGCAAGACTCTATGAATGTTCCCTCTTGCATGAGGGTATCGACTGCCCGAAACCAGCGTCGACGTGTCCGGCATTTCTGGACCCCTGTCAAGAAAGCAAAAAATCCCGGCCGCTAGTCTTCGAGCAGATATGGCTGGTAAACAGCGGGATTCTCGCGAACGGGATTAGTCCCTCCTCATTCTCGGCAGAGACGCTTTGCTGATGCCTTCAAAGTGCTTTTATACCGAGGGTAACAGTCGATGAGTACTGATTTCGCTTCGCACCCTAATCTGTCGCTATCCGTATGCCGATAGTGCCTGGGATTCACTCATTGCCAAAGCGTAGCGATTCTCGCCCGGCGATGGGCATTTTCGCCCGACGTCACTGCGGTAATCGAGTTCCACCATGACACTATACCAACCACCGCTGCCCGGCCGCTGGTGGCCCTGGTTCACCTAAGCGATCTGCTGTGCCGGCTGCTCGACCTTGGTTACGGATACTACGAAGCCATGGGAGTCGATCTCGCCGGCGATCATGCCTGGTCTGCGCTCGTTCAACATTATCCGGAGCTAGGGAAAATGGATCTGGCGCGGCTCACGATGGACATTGACGGAGCGATGGAGGAGATCACAGCCGTGGTGGATGCAGTGTTCAAACCTCAGCGTGTGGGTACGCCTTGAACCTCATTGCTCAATCTGTTTCACGGCGACGACGACTAACCACGGTTTCCTTGTTACATGACCTTATTCAGATCAGCACGAACGTAACAAAGAGATCTGGCGAGTGCGTCTCAGAGAATCTGCCCATGAGCCGATGTAACCCACCGTGGGGTTCAAATCGGGTTCGTCGGGCTTACTTAAGCTGGCAAACTTGTGCGAGGTCTAGGTGGACAGATGATACGCAGACTCAATATCACAATTATCGTTTCGATCATTGCTCTGGTTGTGGTACCGGCGTCCCGCGCCAAAGAGGGAGCAGATCAATACCCCTACGGGGCGGAGAATTGGTTTGCTGGAGCGACTCCGCCCCGGGGCTTCTATTTCATAAATTACGCTGGCTATTACACCGGCCAACTTCGCAACGGTTCTGGCGACAGAGCCATTCTGAACGGCGCAACGCCGCAGGTGGACGCTACATTTGATGCCTTCCGCTTCCTCGAGATGACTCGATTCAAAATTCTGGGAGCGGACTACGGAGTACATGTCATCGTTCCCGTGGTCTATCAATCGATGAACCTAAACGGCAGGAACAGCACTACCGGCCTAGGCGATATCGTGGTTGACCCACTCATCCTTGGCTGGCATCAAGAGCACTGGCACGTCGCGGCAGCTTTCGACATCGACCTTCCCACTGGCGCCTACAACCAGAATGACGGGCGCATAAGCATCGGGGCACACTACTACAGCTTTGAGCCTATCCTTGCCTTCACTTATATGCCAAAAGATGGTTGGGAGGCCTCCACGAAACTCATGTACAACCTCAAAACCACCAACCCGGCCACCAACTATCATTCGGGGCAGGAGTTTCACATGGACTATTTGGTTGGCAAGCATGTTGGCAAGTGGATGATGGGCGCTTCCGGTTACGCCCTCGAACAAGTCACCGATGACACGGTCGATGGCCAGACGGCGCCTGCCGCACCGGGTCTATGGGATGCTGGGCGCAGAGGCCAGGTGCTCGCTGTCGGGCCAAGCGTCGCCTACAGCAACAAGCATCACATGACTTTCATAGCGCAGTGGCAGCACGAGACCCTGGTCCAAAACCGCTTCGGCGGAGACAAAGTCTGGTTCAAGATGATCATCCCCATCGGCAAGATCTTTTAGGTCTCGAAACAGCAGATGACCGCTGTGCATAGGCCTAGAGGAAGCGGCCGAGTTCAGGTGACTCCGAGACTTGGCTCGATCGTGAGCAACAAGCATTTTTGGCTAGCATAACTAGTCCTAAGGAACAGAGCAATGACAGTACACGAAATACCAGGAGTACTTCGGGTTGAATGGAATGACTCGGTCAAGGCAATGATTGATACTTGGTCAAGCTACACGATTACCGTCCCTCAATTTCGTGAAGCGATCCTCGAACAGGGGGTTGCCCAAGCCAAAGTGCATAAGGGTCGAGCATGGGTCATGGACGCCACCAAAGCTAAAGGAGCCTTCCCCCAAGATGTACAGAAACCGATTGAAAACGAGGTCTTCAAAACCTTTGCCGCAATCGGCGTCAAGTACTTCATAACGATCAAGTCGGCGTCGGCAGTGACCAATATGGCCATCGACAGATATACGGCCCACCTCGGTCCCGCAGGACTTGAAATGGTCGATGTGCCAGATCAGAGTACGGCCATACAATGGCTGAAGGATCATCGATAGCGCTTGAAGCCTGTTGCGACTTGACAGGTTGTGCGCCCGCCCAGATGCGGTGCGTGGTGGGCATGATCGTATAGCCGCGCACGCGTGTTTGGGCTTGTGCGCGCGGCCGGCGTTGCGGCCTGGTTGGTTCACTCATGTCCTGCTGCGGGGGCTTGAGCTTGTACAGTCGTTGAACGCGCCCGATGCATGAAAGTCGGTTGAGATAATCAAGTCTTTCGTCGTGCAGGTTCTCCGACCTTATACTCTTTTCGAACGATTCCCTCTTCGGCAGTTCCACGGGCGTGATTAACTTAAAGTAATATTATATATGTTACAATAATATCTAATAGATATAATACCCGCCAAATCTTACCCAATGGGATGTGTTTTCTGCAAAACGAAGCCAACAAGCCCTTTGTTATCAACAACCCATTGTCTGATCGGTAGTCTTGAGAGGGAATCATGACTGCATCCTGTCAGGACCAGCAGCGCAGCGAGGCCGACAGAGAACACGCTTCGGACGACCGATCGAATACGCGAACGGGATTTCCCTGGATCTAGATCAATACCGGTTTCAGCAATTCTGTGTCATGACTTCCCGGCATGACAGTCGATCATCCGGGGACCTTTCTTCGCGGCGGCAGTTTCTAAACTTAGACGCCAACCACAACATTCGCTTCTCGGCCTTCTAACGGTCACTGCGTGTCGCTCTTGATTGGAATGACCTCATTCTTCGCTGTACACAGGCATCCAGACCGGTAACCTCTCCCGCACGAGGCAATTATGGACAATCGCTCGCAACTGCCGCATCATTGAGAAGCTCGATGACGGCGGTTGCATGGGCGTGATGAAACGGCGAAGGACATGAGACTGGGCCGCTTCGTTACTCTCGGGTTATTGCGCGTAGAGGTCGTCAAACTCCAATCACTTACTGTGTATGGTTATCCGTTGTAGAAACGGCCTATTACTTACGGATATGGAGTTAGCATGCGATCCAAAGGTTCGGTTCTTCGCGACTCTCTCTTATTTGTGCTTGCCGTCGTAGCGTCGGCCTATTCTCAAACATCTGCCAAGTCACTCGTTACCAGGCCAATCGACGAAACGAAGCTGGTGACACTTCCGGGCAACCTGCATCCGCTAGCCTTGCCACAGTATGACTGCGGCGCGGTTCCCGACACTCTGCCCACCAACCGCATCCTCTTATTGCTGAACCGACCAGCTGAGCGAGAGCAAGCGCTGCAGACATTTCTCGTTGCGGTTCAACGGCGTGGGTCCCCGAGCTATCACCAATGGATCACGCCCCAGGAATTCGGCCAGCGCTTCGGCGCCTCGGATACCGATGTTCAAACGGCGCAAAACTGGCTGCGATCGCACGGTTTCAGCGTGGCGAAAACGGCTCAGAGCCGGCAGTTTATCGAGTTCTCCGGCACTGCTGGCCAACTGCGTAGCGCCTTCCACACCGAGATCCATCAGTACGACGTTGGCGGCGAAACTCACTACGCCAACTCCAGCCAGATCCGCATTCCCGCAGCCCTGACCGCGCTCGTGCGCGGCGTTTCCCCTCTCAATAACTTCCGCGCCAAGCCCTACATCGCGCTCGCCGGACCGGCTCTCTATTCGCGAAGCACAAAAAGAGCGATTCCCCAGTGGACGATTCCCAATCCCTTCGGCACATCCAATCCTTACGCCTATCCTGTCGCGCCCGAGGATTTTGCCACCGAGTACGATCTGGCTCCGCTGTATCAGGCCGGGATCAACGGGACCGGGCAGACCATCGGCATCATCAATGAGTCGAACATTGATCTCAGTCTCGTCGCCGCCTATCAGCAGTTATTCGGTCTTGCGAACAATCCCACGCAGGTCGTGATTGATGGGGATGATCCCGGCACTCTGAACAGCGTCGACACAGAAGCCTATCTCGACGTGGAACTCAGCGGAGCCGTAGCGCCCAACGCCACGGTGAATCTCTATATTTCAAATGGGAGCGACCTGCAGGATCCCCTGGCGCTGGCCGCACTGCGAGCCATTGAAGACAATCAGGCGTCGGTGCTGAGCGTAAGCTTTGGGCAGTGCGAGGCGTTCCTCGGCAACTCCGGCAACCAGATGTGGTCCGGTTTATGGGAGCAGGCTGCCGCGCAAGGCCAAACGGTTGTTGTCGCCGCTGGAGACACGGGACCGGAATGCAACTTTGTTGCGGGAATTTCCGTGAGTGGCATAGCTTCCACTCCCTGGAACGTCGCTGTCGGCGGCACCGACTTCTACTACTCCGACTACGCGACCGGCGGCGCCAGTGCGACTACTCTCTGGAACCAAACCAACGATTCCAACCTGGGCTCGCTCACGGCTCCCTTGCCGGAGCAGGTGTGGAACGATCCCTTCGGCCTGGATATCATCTCCAACGGGCTGCAGCGCAATGAGATCTATTCCGGAGGTGGGGGAGCCAGCAGTTGCAGCACGCAGAATTCTTCCACTGAAACCTGTACCAGCGGGTACGCCAAGCCTGCGTGGCAATCCGGCCCGGGCGTGCCTTCCGATGGCGTGCGCGACCTTCCCGATGTTTCGCTTTTCGCCTCGAATGGTGCGAATCTGAGCGCTTATCCCATCTGCGCCTATGCCGGAGAGTGCGCTGCCGGTGCGGGCAACGAGGTGGAAGTCTATCTCACAGGTGGCACATCCGCCTCAACGCCCGCGATGGCCGCCATCATGGCTCTCGTCAATCAGAAATACGGCCGGCAGGGCCAGGCCGATTTCACTCTCTATCCGCTGGCGCAACAGACGCCCTCGGCATTTCACGATATCACTCTCGGCAGCAACGACTCGGTTTGTGCCGGCACCACCGATTGCATCGTAAACGCCAACGGAGATAACCAGACGACCATCTATTCCGCTACTCCCGGCTACGATCTTGCCAGCGGTTTGGGATCGGTCGACGCCAATGTGTTGGTTGACAACTGGAATTCCGTTACCTTTACCCCCACCACTACGACGCTCACTCTTTCCGCGACGAAAATCACGCACGGTACGCCGGTCACGGTTACCGCAGACGTTGCTCCCAGTTCCGGCTCCGGATCTCCAACCGGTGCCGTCGCCATTCTGACGAGTTCGACTTTGCCCTCCACCCAGGGCCAGTCAGTTCTCACGTTGAGCGCCGGTTCAGCCAGCAGCACTATTAATTCGTTCCCGGGCGGATACTACAACGTCTCCGCCGCCTACCACGGCGATGGTGTTTTTGGCGGCAGCACTTCGCCCCCCATCGCGCTGACCGTCACGCCAGAGAATTCGAATATCAGTTTTTCTTTCCTGGACAACAACAAAGCTGTCGCGACCGGCGGCACGGTGCAATACGACGATCAATTGTCGTTGATCGTCCAGCCGAGCGGCGTCAGCGCACTTACAGGAAAGACAGATGGCAACGCGACCGGCACTGCCACATTTACGGTGGACTCGACATCCGCGACCGTCGCTCTGAACAGCGTGGGCATTGCCAGCTGGACGCCTCCGGCACTGTCCGTCGGGAGCCACACGGCAAGCGCTACTTATTCGGGCGACGCCAGTTTCAACGCATCCACGGCGACCCCACTCACGTTCAGCGTGACGAAGGGACTGCCTTTCGTCAACATGTACCTGGAAGTGCCCGAACCACCGCCTTATCCGGGCATTAATATCAACGCCGGCGGTAGCCTGCCGGTAACGGTGGTGGTGGGCCCCTTCTATGGTGGATTCGCCAGTGGTCTCGCAGCCGCGCTGGGCACAGCAACACCGACGGGCACGGTCACGGTGTGTTTGGGTGAAAGTTACGACAATGCGTGCCAGAATCCAACCTATTCTCAGACTGCCACGCTAAGCGCACCGAGCGGGACCAATGCACAATATGCCACGGCCACGGCAACCTTCACGAATCTGACGGCTGGCGACTACGTTCCGAGCGTTCAATACAATGGCGACGCAAACTGGCTAAGCCAGGGGCTGATCGATCTGATCAATGTCAACGTCTATTCCATCACCCCTCTGTTGGCTACGACCACCGCTCTGAACATCACACCGGCCGACATTTCCGCCACGGGACTCGCGACCTTTGCAACCACGCTTACCGGAGCGGGAAGCTTGGGGACTGCCCCAACTGGAGAGATCGACTACTACAACAACGGCATCTTCCTTACCTACGTGATTCTGCCTACCGCCAATCCCGGCACGACAGATTCGATTTCATTTGAGCTAAATTCGTCGTGGTTCTGGACCAGCGGCAATAATCAGATCACCGCCATCTACGATGGAGACAGCAACTACCAGCCTTCAATCAGCAACGTGGTGAATCTTGGCGTCACCCAGAATGGCGGCGATTTCACGCTGGCTCCGCAGATCCCGCAGATCACGCTGAAATCGGGAGCATCGGAAACCGTCGGCCTGAACCTGACTTCGTTAAGCAACTTTAACGGGTCGGTGGCGTTGAGTTGCACGCCCTCTTCCACCAACATCACGTGCGGAGTAAACCCATCCTCGGCCGCGCTGAATGGATCAGCAACGGCAACGCTGACCGTGACTGCCTCAGCGACTACTTCTGGCCAGGCTGCGCCAGTGCCGCCTCGCAGTGATCCCGGCAGCCGGGCGGCTTGGCTGGCCGCAGATGCCGTATTCCTGTTCGCCTGCCTGGTTCTGACGGGATTCACCGATCGCCGGCGTCGACTGGCCATGCTGGTTAGCGCGAGCCTGCTCGCCACGTTGATGCTTCTCCCCGCGTGCGGCAGCGGAGGGCAAAATCATCAGCCACCACCTCCACCAGCCAATGCGATCGCCTATAGCGTCGTCGTAACTGGGACGGCAAATGGGATCATCCACAACGCCAAGGTGGTGGTCATGGTTCAATGAGCAACGAGAGTAGGTTCAGTGAGACCGCGCAATCAGCGGTGGCCTTGGCGAGATGGCTCGTTCGCAAATAGGATTTCACATCCATATTTTTGCGCGTGAAATAATAAGGTTCATGAAAGTGTTTGACGAGTGCATTGGATAAGTTGATACAGCCCTCCTTGCCGATTTGGCACAGCCGGAACACTCCAATTCACGCGGTCGCAGTTCTTCTTTCCATCTTGGTTGCGGTTCACGCTGTTGGCCAGATACGGACCAGCACTCTGCGCGGTCGAGTGTCAGATATGCAGGGCCATACAATCGCGGGCGCTCAGGTGGTGCTCTATCTCGGAAATCGCACCGAGGCCACGGCAACTGCCGTAAGCGATCCATTGGGCCAGTTCGAATTTGCCCACCTTGCAGCTGGAAGCGATTATCGCTTGCGCGTTACGCACAGTGCGTATGTCAGCATCGAAGCTGCGGGCATTTCACTCGAGGCAGGGGAGACCCGGCAACTGCAGATCACGCTGGACCCGCGGCGAGCGCTCTCCAATGCGGTGACCGAGATGAATGCTGGAGGACTGCGAGAGCAGGTGCGCACGCTGCCGGTACGGGGACAGGCATCAGGCAATCTCGAGACTCTCACTCCCGGAGCCGGCGCAACCGGAGGTACGTTTGGATCGTTTCCCGTCAACGGGAGCCGTCAGCAGTTCAACAGTTATATCGTGAGCGGCACGAACAACCTCGACCCGTTCCGTGGCGCAGAAGCGATCGGGCAAGGAGGCGCGTTCGGTGCTCCAGCAGTCCTGCTACCGCTTGCTGCCATCCAGCAAATCGACGTGCAAACCAACACTGGCGCCGTGTATGGGCCGTCAGGCGCGGCGGTGCAGACGACGATCAAGAGCGGCGGACCGCACCTGCACGGGTCGCTGTTTGAGTTCTTCGACAACGACAAGCTGGCGGCCAACAATTTCTACAACAATGCCTATGGGCGGCCGCGCCCTGAATTTCGGAACAACCAGTTTGGGTTCACCGCCGGCGGCCCGCTACCGTATCGCAGCTATTTCTTCAGCTCGTATGAAGGGCAGCACGAGCGCGTCGGCGTTACCTTCGCATCGCGATTTCCCACATCAGACGAAATCGCCACAGCAACTTCACTCGTCGAGGGAACTGGGCGTGCGGTGAATGCGCTGGCGTCACCCATTCTTGCGCTCTACCCCGCCTCGCTCGGACAAGGTCCGCTCAGTTTTTCTGATATCGGTCGCAGCGACGGCAACGCTGTAACGCTGAAGGCAGATCATGGCGAGAAGGGTCAGAACGGCATCTCTGCTACGTACGCTTTTGGCGAGAATCGCCAGAGTTTTCCTCAGGGACAGTTCGGGTTGGGAGCAGGCTCGCGGTTGCCGGCTTACGCGTCGCAATCCCACGACATCGTGCAGTTGTTTGCTGCCGAGTGGCAACGAGCGCTGTCATTGCGATTGGTCAACTCTGCGCGCTTCGGCTATTCGCGGTACCACGAAACAACATTCCCTGGGGACACGAGCTTCGATCCATCAACAATCGGATTGAATACGGGAGTCAGCTCGACCCGCGACTTCGGTTTGCCGGAAATCGACATCGCGCCTGGCGACTACGAAAATCTCGGCGCTCCCCTCTCTGTGCCACGCGGCCGCGTCAGCAACGTATACGATTTCTCCGATGGTATCGGTTGGAATCGCGGCGCGCACCAGTGGAAATTCGGTGGCAGCTTAACATTGCTGCAGGAGAACGCCTTCACCGACACCGGCATGCGCGGGCATCTGGTGTTCGACGGCTCGCAACTCGGCGATCAACTCACGAGTAACTTCGCGATTGCCAGCCTGGCGGACCTGCTTGCCGGCCTGCCTGCTCCCGGCGTAACCACGATTGCGCGTGGCAATTCTCAGCGCTACCTGCGCCAGCATCGCTGGGCGGCATTCGTCCAAGACAGCTGGCAGCTTCGGCCCGCCCTTAGGGTCACCCTTGGATTACGCCACGATGAATTTTCTGTGCCTACCGAGAAGCAGGGCAGGCTGAGTAACTTCCTTCCGAGCGCAGGTCTGGTACTGGTCGGCACTGACGGACTGGAGCACGAATATCAGCCGAACCTGAGTGATTTCGCGCCACGCGCCGCGTTTACGCTCGGGTTTGGTGGCTCTCGCTCGCTAAGCGGCGGTTGGGGATTGTATTTCGACGTCCAGTCGTTTGACGAATTGATGGATGAGAGCAACAACTCGAACTCGATACTCCCAGGGCCGCTCTTCAATCCTATCGGTGCCAGTGCAATCTTCACGATTACGCCACCGGCACCCGTGCCTTTTGGCCCGGGCGTACAGATCTTTGGCGCAGCACCAGAGCCGCCATTCGATGTCTTTGCCGTGAATACCCATTACCCCGATCCTCGCTATCAGAATTTTGATCTCGCATTCGAACAGCGGCTAGGCGCGCAACAATCTTTGCGCATCGCATATTACGGATCGCGCGGCGCTGATTTGCCCGTCGTGATTGACGTGAATCAGCCAACACCCGGCAGTTCCGACCCGGTGAGCGAGCAGGCTCGCCGGCCGTTCGTGGCTGCCTTCCCTCAGTTTCGTGTGATCAACACGCTTTCCGCGATCGCGTATTCAAACTACAACAGCTTGCAGGTCACCGCCCAGCGCTCCGCCGCCAACGTGACATTTCAGGCCAGCTACACGTTTTCCAAATCGCTGGATGACGCGTCAGGCGCCGGCGGATTTTATCAGGGGCCGCCGGAAGACAGCCGCAACCTGCGCCTCGACTATGGCCGCTCGACTTTCGACCTTCGCCATCGCTTTACGATTACTTATGCCTGGCTCATCCCGGCGCCCACCCGCCTGCCCGGCTGGCTGCACGCGCTCGCCTCTAACTGGCAGCTTAATGGCATTACGACTCTGCAAACTGGCGGGCCGGTCAACATCACTTTGCCTTTTGATAATTCCGGGACGAGCGAATTTAAGGACCGCCCGAATTTGGTCGGTAATCCTCACGTAGCGTTCAATCCGCTGGGGCCATATCTGAATCCGGCAGCTTTCGGGCAGCCGTTGCCTGGGACTTACGGCAATCTGGGAAGGAACGTTTTCAGCGGACCGGCGCTGAATGACTTTGATATGTCATTCGTCAAAACTCAGCAGATCTCTCGCGATTGGCGGTTGCGCCTGCGGGCGGAATTTTTCAACATATGGAATCATCCGAACTTTGCTAATCCGTCCACGACCTTCGGTTCTGGCTTCCAGTTGACCAGCACGCCGGATTCGTTCAATCCCTATTTCGGCAATGGCAGCCCTCGCAATGTGCAGCTCGTCGGCGAGTTGGAGTTCTAAGCCTGTAAGCGTGGTTGTCCAAGCGCTGAATCGGACTGCTGCTACTGTCCGTTGGCGGAATCGCGCAGCAACACGACATCGTCCGTATGGTGGGTGCGCTCGACGGCTAAAGTTTGGCCATCGGGCGACCAATGGAAATCGTCGATGTGGTCGGATGCGAAAGTCGTGATCTGATGACCCGGCGAGTTGTCCAGCGGCTCCGCCCAAATGTTATCTACACCTTTCTCGGTAATGACGTAAGCCACCGCCTTGCCGTCGGGCATCATCCGCAGGCCACCGACAAAGGCAATATCTCCGCTGATTCGCGGGTCCGCATCGATCAGTCGAGGAAACGTTGCCGGCGGGTCGAGGCTGAGTATGGCGATTTTTGGAATCGCGCGCTGATTGGCGACGTCGGTAAGCTGGGCGCTAAAAATGAGCTGCTTGCCATCCGGCGTGAACAAGACCTTGCCGATGGGGCCGAAGCTGTCTTTAACCTTGGTACCGGGAACCACCTCCGGGTTTCCACCATCGATGGGAACGCGTGACGCCGGTTCCCCATTGGTGTTTCCCCAGTAATAAACCCACTTACCATCCGGCGAACAGCCTGCGTAGCCGTCGAATGATCCCTTCGTCAGTTCCATCGCTCCTGATCCGTCGTTGTTCAGGCGCCACAGATGAGTACTCGCGGAATTGTCGCGGAACGTCCAGCCTGCAATGATGTAGCGCGGCCCGCACGAAGTGAGATTCAGGATGTAAGCATCCGGAGCGGTGAGTAAGGTTGTGCTACTGCCGCCGGGGATTTCGCTGAACAGACTGGCCCCATTGCTCAGCAGCAGTTTGCCGTCGCCGGTCCAATCAAACGCAGACAGATTCTGCGAATCGGGTATCGTGGCAGTCACGACCGAAGCGCCCGAAACCAGATCCAGTTCGTGAGTCTGTTTCGTCTGCACCGTGGCAACCGTCTTGCCATCGGCGGAGATGGTCAGCGTTTCATAGCTGTTGGTATCGCGTGTGATCGGTTGAGGATCGCTGCCTCGCGCCGAAATCCAGCCAATCTGATTCCGGGCCACAGAGGATCCCTTGTGCGCGAAAACTGCTATCAATGAACGGCCGTCTGGCATCCATTGGATCTCATAGACGAAATCATTCTTGAACGTGCCCAGCCGGCTTACTTTTTTGCTAGCGAGGTCGAATAAGTCGATATCACCCATCACGCCGGGCTCGCCATAACGGCTATAAGCGATTTGCTTCCCGTTGGGAGACCACGCCAGCTGTCGTGGGACATCTTGTTGCCTGCTGATTTCTCCGATGTACAGAATGGTTTCGCCGCTTCCGTCAGGGTTCGCCATCAGTAGGCGAAACTTGCCGACATCGGGGTCGTTGTCCCTTGCAAATGTGATGTGGTTGCCGTCCGGCGAGAACGCCGGGCCGCCATCAACATCGCGCGCAATATCCTGCGGCGTGCCACCCAGCACGGGAGCACGATACATATCCCAGCTGCTGCGTAGCGCGCTGTTTGCTTTGCGAAAGTAAATGTAGTTTCCGTCCGGGGAGAACGCCAGCGACCTGTAATCGGTGGCCTCGGGAGGAATTACTTGCGTGTCACTGCCGGTAGGAACATTGCGCAGCCACAAACTTGTCGATCCCTTATCGCGCTGCACACTGAGAACATATTTTCCATCGGGCGAGATCGCGGCGTCCTCGGCGTTTCCCGTGTTCGTGACCTGCCGGATCGTGAAATTTTGAAATGGGGCTGGACCGCTGCGATTGAGAAAGGAATAGATGCCGAATCCGGCCGCCGCCAGAATCAGAATCGCAATCAGCGACCCCAAGGCCACGCCGATGCTATGTCGGCGCGCCACTTCGCTGATGGCCGACGTGGAACTGTGCGATTGTACGGCCGATGACGACGCACTCGCGGCAGCAGCCGGGACCCCGGGTTGCGCGGCCGAAGGATCTAAGACCGCAGCAGAATGGCTTACACTGCCGCCGCTGTCAGTGGCCGCATGCCGTCCTGAGCCGCTGTCACGCAGCAGGCGTTTCAGGTCGCCGCGGATCTCTGAGGCATGTTGATACCGCAAGTCGCGATCTTTCTCGATCGCCTTGTTGATAATGTCTTCCAGGCGCACCGGCAAACTTGGATTTAACCGCACCGGCGCAAGCGGCGTGCGATTTAGAATTCCATCAAAAATCTCAGCTGTACTCTCGCCTCGAAACGGCGGCTGCCCGGTGGCCATTTCGTAAAGCACCACTCCCAGTGAAAACAGATCGGTGCGGGCATCCAGTTCTTTGGCCCGGGCCTGCTCCGGCGACATGTAAGCAACCGTTCCCACCGCCGAGCCCGGGCTGGTCAAATTCGGATCGCTCGACTTGGTGAGAGTCGCCTCTCCTGACGGTCTTGCCGTCATCTTCGCCAGTCCGAAATCAAGGATTTTGGCGTGACCGCGAGTGGTGACGAAAATATTCGCCGGCTTGATGTCGCGGTGAACGATTCCCTGACTGTGCGCCGCATCCAAGGCATCTGCAATCTGAATTGCGAGCGAGAGCAAGGTCTCCAGTTCCATGGGGCGGTTCCCGATGGCATGCTTCAGAGTCCTGCCCTCCAGAAACTCCATCGCGATAAACGCCACACCATTTTCGTGACCGATGTCGTAAATCGTGCAAATGTTGGGATGATTCAGGGCAGAGGCAGCCTGTGCCTCGCGTTCAAAGCGGCTCAGCGCCTGCGGGTCCTTGGCTACCTCTTCGGGCAAGAACTTGAGCGCGACAAAGCGGTGCAGCCGCGTATCTTCGGCCTTGTACACCACCCCCATGCCGCCGCCACCAAGCTTCTCGACGACGCGGTAGTGAGAGATTGTCTGGCCGATCATTCCGACGTCACGGTTTCGAGTCGCTCCATCTTACGGACACGATATTCTTTAGTCAAAGACAGGCAGCCCTAACCGCCCTTGGCTACACAACGCAGCAGCAGTCCGTGCCTACAAAGTCACCATCGCCAGCGAAATCGCCAGCCACCGCTCCAGCTTTATCTTCAGGTGACCTTGACCGCGGTCGGACTCAGTTCGCTCATAACAACGATAACCATTCTGTTCACTACTGCAGAACTGTGGCGGAAAGGGAATCATTCCCCAGAAAGCAGGGCAACAGCCACGATTGCCAAACTCATCCCGATGGCGATGAGCCAAACAATAAGAGGAGCAATCCAGGTGTCTATGATCGTCAGCCTGTTGCCCGCCGGGCGCTTTTCCGGCCTCCCGCAGTTCGTCGCGGTAGGCTGCAGCCTGCCAAGCGTGGCGGTGCTGACCGACACAGTGGAGGCCCGATGCAGACGAGGACGGTCGGTTGTGCGCCGAATGGCTGGGGCCCACCTAGTAGTCCATTTCGATCTGAAGGAGGTTACGAGGGGGCGGAACAGAGACACTCGCTTGAGGCCTTGAATGAGCGTACCGCTTTTCATGTCAGAACCCTCCGTTCCAGCGATTGAATGACACCGGCTGCCCGGCAGCATTCAGGGAAAGACGCGAGGCGATTCCTGATTCGAAGGATCGAAGAGTGGACCGCGTGTTTGATTATTACCGGCCAGATACTCTTGCGAGATCCAGTCGGCGGCGCGGGGCAATGCGGCCTGCAGTTCCGTCGACAATCCTGGAGAAATTTGGTCGGGCAATGGGCCGGTCTGGCAGGCCAGCACTCGCACCTCGACTCCGCACGTTTCTTGCAATTCGCGAAGCAGGTTGGAGGTGGGCAGCTGGTGCATCGAAAAATCATCAAGCTTGACGGGCGGGATGTCAGAGGGATCGAGCTCGAAGAGTTCACCCGGAGCACGTCCGACGTCAATTGCGTCAATGATGACCAGACGGCGCGGGCGTACCGGACTCAGGCAGAGCGTAAACAGCAGCTTGCGCACACTCGTGCCGGCATCGAGGAGACAAACCGATTCGGGGATGCCCTGGTGCTTCTCCAGGTAGTCCACCACGGCACAACCAAAGCCGTCATCCCCGAACAAAATATTGCCGATGCCGAGCACGAGTGTCGGTTTCTGGCAAAAGTCGGGGAGACCGAGTTCATCGATCTCCCGCATCTTTGTCGTCACCTCCTTCAATTCGCTAGCGTCTCCAGCAGCGTGCCTTCAGCGTCGAAGATATCCAGCTTGACCGAGAGTTTCCCATCCAGCCGGTGGGTTGCGCAAGACAAGCATGGATCGTAGGCGCGAATCGACATCTCTACTTTGTTTAGCACTCCCTGGTCGTACTTGCCGTCATGGATCAGAGCTTTGGCGGCCTGCGTGACCGACAGATTAATAGGAGCGTTGTTGTGGGTTGTGCCGACAATAAGGTTCGCGTTGGTGATGAGCCCGTCGGCATC
>JASHQK010000720.1 GCA_030039195.1 Candidatus Sulfotelmatobacter sp. | reverse complement strand
CGTTGATGACGAACGTCCCGTACGGAAAGCGCGTTCCCATACGGCTCCCGATATAACTCCCCAGCCAGAAGCGCAGAATTGACCCTAGAGCGCCTCCCACCCCGACCATCACGTATTTCAGCAAATTGCTCCGTTCCTTTCCGGTGCACGATTCCAACACCGCGAACTGATATTTTGCTCGTGAACAACTTCTGGCTCAAAACTTTTCGAGAGAAACTGAGCGATTCGTTGGCGTTCTAGTTCTCGATCAAGAATAAACTCATCCACGATATGCATTGTTTCTGTCACTGTCGCGCGTGGTTCACAGGCTCTGGCAGGTGGCAGCCCTGGTTTCCGATTTTTGGCTAGCTCTCAAGTGCGTGTCCGCGGTGGCAATGGCGCAAGCGCAATTGCATCTTCACTGCGCGATTTGTTCTGCGGAACGTGGCCGGGAAAGAGACTCCGAGACAAGTCCCGCTTGTCAGGAGTCATCAGCTGTACCCGGCTAAAGGAAGGGACAGCGGTTTTCGGTGAACTCCTTCACCGTCGATAGCAATTTCAGTACAGCAAAGACCAGAACCGATGTCAACGGGTTTTGCACTGCCTGCCGACCTTCAGGGGTTCGCCGTAGCCATCGGCCGGTAGCGGCATGTGTTCAATCGCCACCAGCTCGCTGGGACTGACACTGGATTGAATGATTATTCGGCGACTGGCGTTCCTCTATTCGGTGAGATCAACTCCTATACGGGCTTCGGTGAACGCGTAGGACGGTTTGGAGCACGCCTTCGCTTCTAAGGACTTTTGTAGAATGGGCAGCGGGCGAGCGGCTGCCCAGATTTTGTTCCGTACATTCCATGTTTCTTTGATCGCTGAAGCAGAATGTTAATAATGTTATCGTCATGAAAAGAGATGTGAGCTGTTTTCTCTCTAAGTGTCGGGTCCTGGCATGGCGGCTGATTCTTGCCTGCATTTGTCTCCTCATCACAGACACGGCTCTGGCCCAGACGTGGAATCTTGCCTGGAGCGATGAATTTAGCGGCACAACCATCGACACCACCAAGTGGACCTTCGATTACGGCAATCTCAACGTTAACAATGAGCTGGAGTATTACTGCGGCCCGGCGGGGGATGCCAACAACCAATCTCCATGCAACAGCAATAATCCGAATGTCTATCTCGATGGCAATGGGCACTTAGTCATTCAGGCAATCCGGATCAACTCCAACACCGCCGCCTACAGCAACAGTTGGACTTCTGCCCGGATGAAGTCGCAAAACCTCGCATCCTTTCAGTACGGGCGCATGGAATCCAGCATGCAGTTGCCGATTGGCGCTGGACTCTGGCCGGCGTTCTGGGCGCTGGGCGCGAACATCGGCAGCGCGGGCTGGCCACAGTGCGGCGAGCAGGACTACATGGAGAACGTTCCTGCTTCTGCAGGACAGGGGCCGACTGTGATTAGTTCCACCATCCACGGACCGACTTACTATGGTGCGAATGGACTGAGCCAGAAATATACATTCCCGTCCGGTGAAGAAGTCGACACGGCCTATCACGCCTATGGGGCGATCTGGTCGCCATTCATGATTCAGTTTTATGTGGATGATCCGACCAAAGTCTTCTTCGTCAGGACAGCCAGCGATGTGCCTGGCGGAACGAACGAGTGGGTTTTCAATCAGAACTTCTTTGTTCTTTTGAATTTGGCGGTGGGAGGCACCGGGAGTTGGCCAGGGCCTCCGGACAGCACAACGCCAAGTCCTGCCACCATGCTGGTCGACTACGTGCGGCAGTACACCGCTTCTCCCTTATCACCGCCGAGTCTTGGGACGCCTTCGTCGATCACGGTGAAAGCCGGCGCGACCACCGGCAACACCAGCACGGTAAATCTCAGTTCCAGTAGTGATATCGGACGCGTGTATCTCTCATGTTCGACCAATGCGCCGAAAGCGAGTTGTGCTATCACCAGCAACGACGTGCTCGATGTTTATACAGTCGATTTCGGCACGAGCCTGACCCCGACCGCTACGGTTGCAATCACGACCACTTCAAACACTTCGCAAGCCAGCTTTCTCGGAAGCTCTCGGTTCGGTGCGATCGGGATTGCTGCCTTAGTTGTCATAATGCTTTCACTTCGTATTCGAACCTTCCGCCGAGCCCTCCAAACGGGATTGGGGAGCATTCTTCTGGCTAGTTTGATCGCGCCAAGCTGTGGAGGATCGGGTGGAAATTCCGGTGGCGGAAATAACGGTGGCGGTACTACACCGGGCAATTACACGATCACTGTCAAGGCCTACGCCGTCAGCAACACAGGAGCCGCGCCCGACGCCAGCGTCAACATTCCCCTAACCGTAAACTGATTACTACTCTAGCGACGAGGTTCCTGGAACCTTCGCATTGGCAAAAGTGTTCCGACAGTGTTAGCTATTTGGAAATTTCTGCCGATCCCCTTAGGGCTTTATAGAGCAAACGAACAACCCGATGTAACATCCGCCTGGCTACAACAACGAACCATGCCATTCTTCCGATCGACTCCTCTTTCGCGGAATCCCACATTGACCCCATCAATTTCAGGCGTGCGGTGTCACTCATCCTTACGCTTACGCCTTTGGCAGCAATCATGTCGTAAGTCTTACCCTCACGCCACGCTGAACGGATATCTTTCACCGCGCACTGAAACCAGGGAATCTTGATCCGATGTTGCACGATTGCGTCCGGCACGAAAAAAGGGAGTTCGCTCCTCCGGATCAAGTCGGCGAGTAAGAGGGTGTCTTCCGCTCTCAGCGCAAGCGGATTGAAGAGCTGTGCATCGGGCCCGACAAACGTCTTCCGCACGGCGAACCCGGCAGTATTCAAATACCGAATGCGACCATCCGGTTGAAGTGTGTGCTGTTGAATACTCTTGAGTCGCAATTCTTCCGCTCGGCCGAGAACATTTGAGCGTTCGCCAGCCAGATGAAGTTGAAAACAGCTATGCTGTGGAAACCTGAACACTGCGCCCGCAAGAGCCGAGAGACAGTTGGCTTGCATCTGGCAGTCAGCATCGGTAAATACAAGAATTGGTCCCTTTGCGACCTGAATCCCTCGATTTCTGGCCTCGGAGATTCCTGCGTGTGGCTGGTGCAGAATTGCGAGTGGGAAATGGTCACTCCAGGTCCGGATGGATTGTGGAGCGTCGTAGTCACTTCCATCATCAACTATGATCGCCTCGAACGGTGGGGCATTGATCTGTTCGCTCAACGCGCGCAGACATCGCTCGATTGACTCCCAGTCGTTGTACGCCGGAACGAGGATGCTGAAATGCGGCCCGGAAGTCGACATTGAGTGTTGGTGCCTTGTCCGCTGTAAGGACGGCGGACATTCCACAATGCACGATCGTAACTGCGGCTCGCAAGTCTCAATCCGAAGTCTGGTTCAGCGTTTCAGGCAGATCCAACTGTAGAATGGGATATAGCGCTTGCCAGAAAGGGGCGAAATACCCGCCGGAGTGCGAATGTTACCGCCCTCCGCACCACATGAATGACCGAACTAAAACCCGCAGGCCCAGGAAAGTCCTCGCGGTCGCCTCTGGCGGCGGCCACTGGGTGCAACTGATGCGCGTGGTTCCCGCGCTGGATGGCTATGAGGTGGTTTTCGTTACCGTCTCTGAATCTTATCGTTGCGTTGTTCCGAAGAACAGGTTCTATGCTGTCGGCGACGCCAATCGCTGGAACAAGTTTCTCTTGCTTGCGCTGGCGGCAAGAATAGTGTGGATTGTTTGCAAGGAAAGGCCGGATGTGGTGATTTCTACCGGCGCCGCGCCAGGATATTTTGCGCTGCTGTTCGGTCACCTGTGGGGAGCACGAACAATATGGATCGACAGCCTTGCGAACGTCGAACGACTTTCCCTGTCAGGCAGACTTGCTGGAAGACACGCGGATCTCTGGCTAACACAATGGCCGCAGCTGGCGGCAGCCGAAGGACCGCAATATGCAGGAGCCCTTCTTTGATCTTTGTGACGGTCGGTTCCCAGGGACCATTCGATCGACTCATCTGTGCGGTTGATGAATGGACCGCGTCGCGAGGCCGGTCCGATGTTTTTGCTCAGATCGGCCGGGCCAAATACATTCCAAAACACATTCGATTTACCGACTCTCTCGATCCACTCGATTTCAAGCGACGCGTCGAAGAGGCACGGCTGGTTGTGGCCCACGCGGGAGTCGGATCTATCATTTCGGCGCTCGAGTCTGCTAAACCTATCGTTGTGATGCCCCGGCGCTCACAATTTCGCGAACAACGGAACGACCATCAGGTGGCTACCGCAAGACGCTTCGAGGCGCAAGGGCAAATCATCGTCGCGTACGAACAACAATCTTTGGCTGAGAAGCTTGATTACGCCCTCACGTTGGGCAATTCCGAACGCGTAGGACCGGAAGCATCGCCACAACTGATTGCGACGATTCGTTCCTTTCTCGAACGGGACGACAGCAACAAACATTGAATTTTCGGATTCTTACACTAAGCGAGAAACACTCCATTTTCAGCGTCTGTTCCTGGCGGGGTGCATCACAACGCAGAAAAACCGTATTGAATCGAGCGGACGCTGCTGCTTCCGTCCGCAACTGATAGAATCCAAAGTGTGGGCGCGTAGCTCAGGTGGTAGAGCAATGCCCTTTTAAGGCATGGGTCGCAGGTTCGAATCCTGCCGCGCTCACCAGATTTCAATCACTTGCAGGTGATGGCAACAGGTTCCGTTCCACACCTATTCCACAACTCTCCAGAAAACGCCCCTGTGCTGCAACCATTTCATCTGTGACGACACGGGCGTACCTGTCCAGCATGATCTGTGGGTTCTTCCAGCGCAAGCTGCCTTGTGCCGTCTTCAGGTCGGTCTTGGCAACGCTGACCATCCACGTCGCCAAGCTGCTCCTGAACGAATGCAGACCGAACCGTTGACCATCGGCGATGACCACACCAACTTTGAGCGCGGCAGGACGAAGATAGTCCGTGACGAAGATGCCAGCCGACATTGGGATTCTCCCGTGCATCTTGAGTGAAGGGAAAATCCAATCGCTGTCCGATGCGTGCGGCGAAATCCTGCGCCACTCCCCCAAGAAATGAAGCAGCGTCGAATGGCATGCAACCGGGGCTTTGGAGTGTTCTGTTTTCGGTTCGTCCAAGTTTGCAGCCGACCAGCGACGAAGCACGTGTATCACTCCGTCTCTGATATCGCCCCATCGCAGACCAACTGCTTCGGAGGCACGCAAGCCAGTGCAGGCAACCAGCAACACCAGCACCTTGTGCAGGGGGTTAACCAACGCGTCTATGATCCGCATCGTGTCGGTCGGCGATACGATCACTGGTTCGTACTCCGACTTCATTCCCTTGAGACGCCAACCGCGTGCCGGATTCGATAAAGCAAGCTCCTCGAACATTCCGAACGCGAAAATAGCACCCATTGTGCGCTTGATTTTCTTCACCGTCTCGCCGTTTAGTTCCTCGTCGTCGTGAAGCGAATAAAGCCAGTCGCGCAGGTCTTTCGGCTTTATCTCATTCACTGGAATCCTTCGCCACTTCGGAAGGATGTGACGACGAAGATACGACCGGATTCCATTCTGGGACGTGACCGCCTGCGTGCTCAGTTCTTTCTTTAGCCACATTCCGACGACTCTGCCATACCTGACTGTGACAGCCTTGTCATTCGTGAGGGGAGCGTTAGCCTGCTCACGCAGCCCCAGCCGATCCACTTCCCTCCGCGCAGCCGCCTTGGTCGGAAAAGCTCCGATCTTGACAGCGACTTCGTTGCCGCTTCGACGGTAGCGGAAGTACCACACATCTCCTCCTTTGCGCTTCATCTTTCTTAAACTCCCGTTCTGGTATGCCATATCAGGCAAATCCTTTCCGGGAGCCGCCGAGTCCATTCTGGCGTGAAACCATCCACTTCTCAAGCTCCGAAATGCGAAAACGCCAGACAGACCGGGTGCCGAAAGAAATCGGGTATGAAGGGATCAGCCCTAGGCGTGCCAGCTTGAGCAGGTGCTTGCGGGACAACGATAGGAAAGCGGCAGCCGTGTCTGCATCGACAAAATACTCTTGTGCGGGTATTGCACTCTGGATGGAGACATCCCGGATCGAGTCATCACACGGCTCTGGGGTCCGTGGCGCTTCTATTTCCAGCCCAGCGCTGGGTGTTGAGAGTCTTTGCGGTTTCTGATTCTCCAAGTTCTTCTCTCAATCACTTTCTCCGTCAAAGTCTCTCTATGTTGCGTTTGATGCGATCCGTTGGGTGTTGGTCTCGCAGAACGGCGCGGCAGCACGGCTGGAACCGAGCAGCACGTTTTCTAAGTCGAGGGATCAAAAGTGACAAAAATTGTCAGTAGGTTCCGCCGCTCGCAGTTCCCTGCCTGCCAGAGAGCTGGCAGAGGCTCGAAAAAGCTCAAATAAGCTCCGCGTGAGAAACCGCGCCCAGTAAGACGTTCGTGAATACTTTCCGAGTGATTCGCATCTAACCTAATAAGTGGACTCCTCAGCCGTCCGTGCGGTGCGGGAGCGCAGTGGCACTAGTAATCAGGAGTAGGGTAAGCAACAGCCCACGCCTGCGGTTGCATGGAACGAAAAGCCATGCAGCGGCAGGCGTTTTCTTTTTGGGGCACGAAGGGGGGAGACATGCAACGAGAATGATCGGTCATCATGTCCCGGCTACCGGCGAACGCCAGGCAAAATCGCAAGCCGAGGAATCGGCGGAAATGGAGAAAAGACAATGGATAAGAACCTGAAATCTACAAATGTTATGGAGTCAAAGAGCAACAGCCTGCGAACCAAGGAAATCCTCGCGAGCTTCCAAGCCGTCGCGGGAACGGTCACAAGCAAAGCCGAAGGCTCGGTGAAGGTCGAGGTCCGCCGCACCAGCGGAAACCGAGCGAGCATCGCGAGGTACGCGGTCGCGGTCAACTGCACCGAGCACCATTTCGGTTGCGGTCGCGACACTGCTTTTTTCCTGCGCGGACTGCTCGAAATGGTGACCGCCATCAGCCAATCGTAAGGTCGAAACGCCGTTAACTGGAGACACGGCGTCCGCCAGTCATGCTGGCGCTGACGAGATCAAACAAAGGAGAAGTGCAATGGAAGAAGGAAGCTACAACGGGCGCTACGAAAGTGTGGTGCCAGGCAACCAAACGGTGTTCGTGGAGATCGGGGACGAGACGGGTTTCCACCGCTTCGCGTTGCCCCCGAAGGTGACGGCGATCATCTCAGCGCAGCGGGACGCGCTGACCGCCAGACGACGGAGCAGCGCGAGCAAGGAGACGATGCGCCGCCGCATGGAGAACGGCGAGGTGCCGGGATTCTTGAAA
>JASHQK010000719.1 GCA_030039195.1 Candidatus Sulfotelmatobacter sp. | reverse complement strand
AAGAAGATGGATCGCGATCATTCCGCGAATCGCCTTCGCTACCAAATGGTAGGAACCACTCGCGATTTCCGAATTTCGCGATCGGCCGTGACCAGAGGAATATCTTCTATCAGAGCCGTGGCGCCAATGATGCGATCGACAGGATCGTTTGGATAGCTTGGCGGCAGGTCGAATGCTTGCAGAGCGATGTCTGCCGTTACCGGAAACACTGTGAAACGGCGTTCGACTTCCGAGAGGAAGGCTTCCGGCGTGATAGCGAGATCGAACCTCTTCTTGCGGAACAGAAGGCTCAACTCGAATAGCGTGAAATCCGAAATGGCCAAGCCTCGTCGGCCCTGTCGAGCTTCGTGGATTGCGGACTGAGCAGTTCTTGATATCCGGGTTTCCTCGAACGCCAACCACACCACTACGTGCGTGTCGAGGAGAATCAATAGAGGTCGCCCCACTCCTCAGGGGTGAGTGCAGGCGACACGACATCCCCGGTAACTTTGCCTTTGCCTTTGAAAAAGCCGAAAATGTCGTCCTTTTCTTTCTCGATGGGGACGAGCTTGGCGACCGGCTTACCGCGCTTGGTGATGACAACGGCCTGGCGCTTGGCCTGAACCTCATCCATGATCGAGAGGCAGTGGACCTTAAATTGGCCGGCAGGGATGGTTTTCATTTGAGCATGCACTTTGTGATCATGGTCATTATACCATGGTCACCTCGATAAGGCTAAGGCATGCGGTAGCGTAACTTCATTCGGTCTCATCGCCAGAGACTTCGGCTGGGCGGTCCAAAGATGGCGTGATTGAAATGTAGAAGAGCAACACCATGCTGCCGAGAAGGATGGTGGTGAGCACGCCCGAATGAACTTGCTTCGCGGAAAGACCGAAGGACTCGGCAAAGCCCTCTGATATCTGCCGAAACCTCCCTTCCCCGACAAGCAGGTCGGCCGCCCCGATGAATGCAATTCCTCCGAGCAATCCCGGCCGCTCGGGAAATAACAAAGCAAGCGATGCCAGCACTAGCGCTGCATAGCTCAAGGAAACGTCAAGGGGAAGTGCGAGCAGCGTCCGAATTGCCGGCTCGCCACACGTCTCGCACCAAGTGGGGCGGGGTAACGTACCCGCGTACATTCCTTGCACCACGGCGAGCGGCGACCAATGGTTTTCGTTTGCTACCGGCACGTCAGTCCGAATCATCGGAATAAAGAACGTGACAGAAGCGATGGCGATTACCGCCGCCACCAGTAATCTTCGGCTCTGCCCCAGGGAATCGCGCCAGCGCCCGGGCGGCCCTCCCGAACGGGCTGTTCGGCGGTCCCCCGTAGCGGTCGTAATGAGGCGTTGCGGCGTAAACAGAGTCACGATGTCTCCGCGAATTACCCGTTCCCGTATCGTTCGTGCATAAACTCTGCGATTCCGACATAAGCTTCCGTCAACGTTTGCTCGTCGGGCAGGAAGACGATGCGGAAGTGCTGCGTGCCGGGCTTCTGTCCGAAGCCGGAGCCGTGGACGACCATGACGTGCTTCTGACGGATCAGTTCTTTTACGAACACTTCATCGCTTTCGGGAATGTCGATTCGCGGAAACGCATAGAACGCGCCGCGCGGAGCGACGCAACTCACGCGCGGAGTCGACTCGCACCACTTCTGCGTGAGATCGCGGCGCGAACGCAGCTTACGTCGAACTTCGACGAGATGATCCTGCGGGCCGTCCAGGGCTGCTTTGATCGCATATTGCTCGGGATGGTTGGCGCACAGCCTTGCCCGCAGCAGGCGATGCACGCCGTCGATATAACTCTTGACCGCGGCCGCGTCGCCCGAAACGATGCCCCAGCCGATGCGCCATCCGGGAACCAGATAATTTTTCGACATGCCGCCGAAGGTCACGCAAGGCACGTCCGGCGCCACCGACGCGAACGCAATATGCGGAATCTCTTTTCCTTGAGAATCGCAATCCAGAATCAGTTTGTCGTAGATTTCATCGGAGAAGACGATCAGGTTGTGGCGTCGCGCCAGTTCCGCGACTTCCTCCAGCATCTCGCGCGTGCACAGCGACCCAGTGGGATTATTGGGATTGATCAGCACGATGCCGCGCGAGTGCGGCGTCAGCTTGCGTTCAATATCGGCCAGTTCCGGCTGCCAGCCGTCCTCTTCGTTCAGATCATAGGTGTTCAGCCGAATTCCGAGCTTGCACAAAATAGCCGAATACAGCGGATAATCCGGGCTGGGCGTGAGCACGTCTTCGCCAGGATCGACCAGAGCGGAGAGGCAAAGATCGACGGTCTCGCTCACGCCTGACGTCACGAAAACGTCGCGTACGGAGGCAATTCCCTTGCGCGCCGCTTCGCCGCGAATGGCTTCCAGGGCCTCGGGCACGCCATCGGAGGAAGCGTATCCGTTCATACCGTCGCGCATGGCCTTGTAGACGGCTTCGATGATGTGCGCTGGCGTTTGAAAGTCGAAATTCAGCGGATCGCCGACGTTGAGGGGAAGAACTTTGTGCCCTTGTTTAATTACCTCATCGGCGACACAGGCCAGGTCGCGGATGGCATATCGTACATTGTGAAGCCGGGTAGCGGCAGCGATTTCGCGGGTTGGAGTGAGCGGCATAGAAACGATTCTAACCGCAGGGCAAGCGGCGGGAGTACAGAAATCCCGCACGATCCTTCGGATTTGGGGAGAAAGCTCAGTGCGGGCTGAAACTGAGACGGATTTCTTCGACCGTTTGTGACGGGCCCGGGGCAAACTTCCATTTCATTACGGCCTGCTGCGCCTTTTCGGCGAGGATCGGATTTCCACCACGAACCTCCACCTGGGTGACATTTCCGTTGGCGCCTACTGTCACGCTGAGGCGAACCAGCCCGCCAATTTGCGCCATGCGCAATGTATCGGGATATTCAGGGTTCACCCGCACCACGATTTTGCGGTGACCGGACTCCTGTGCGCTGAGGGATGCCGTGGAGCCGACGGCGACAAAAAGTGCGAGCAGGAACACGCACAGGGTCGCGACGATCAGCTTTGCGCTTGCGAAGGAACGGGCGGACCACTTTGCTGCCATAGCTTACCTTACAGTGATTCGAATCACATCCTAACAAGGGTAGGAAACGAGTCATCGGTCGGCAAGTTACCGACGTACCCGGCTTGAAGCCCGCTCCACCAGACGCGGAGCCGGAGTGCCTCGTGCATCGCAAGCGGAAGCTGGCACAGTTTTCCTCACAATTCTTTACAATCCTCAGGCGAAAGGCGCTGGCTTCTCCCGCTAAGATTGAAAGACCTGCATCTCCATCCGAGCCGGGCATCTTCTGCAGTCCAGTGGTTGAATCGTGCATGCCGCTCACATGCAAGGAGAATACAAATGTTTTTGTCGAGTTCGAGGTCGTGGTTTCGGTGGTTGGTGGTTTCAGCCATTACGTTCACAGCCGTTCCCCCCGCATTGCGGGCCCAGCAGAATGGAACGGCGCCTTCCGCTGTCGCTCCCGCCGCCCCGGAGCCGGTGCAAGCGCCCCCCGAACACCAGGTCTACATGAAGGATTACGCTCAGTCGCGGTCGACCTTTCCGAACGTGCTCAAGCCCTACGAGGCGCGCGAGGTCGCAGAACCAAATCTCGCGAATACTCCGCGAATCGACTCTCTCATGCACGACGGCAAGATCTATTTGTCGATTGACGACGCGGTCGCGCTCACGCTGGAGAATAATCTCGACATTTACATTGCGCGCTATAACTTGAACATCGCCGACACCGATTACCTGCGCGCAAAATCAGGAGCGAACATTCTGGGCGTGAATGCCGGGGTGGTGCAGAACACGCCCGGAGGCGGCGTGGGCGGACTGGGCGGGACCGTAGGTTCGGGAACGGGAGGAACAACTGTTGCACCGAGTGGAGTGGCTACCGGTACAAATGGACTGGTCACGTCTACCCTTGGCATCGGTTCGACCATCACCAGCTTTGATCCCATTCTGACCGGCACGCTGCAGCTGGATAGGGATAATGCCATTTCGACAAGTCCATTTACTGCTCCTCCCGTCGTCGCTCAGAATACCTACACGTCGAATTTCAGCTACATCCAGGGGTTCCATTGGGGATCTGCCCTCAGCGTCGGATTCAACAACACCCATCTCACGACCAATAGTTCGACGAGTCTGCTGACACCGCAGCTCAGTTCCAACTTCCAGGCGCGCTACACGCAAAACCTTCTGCAGGGCTTCGGCTCCAATGCCAATACTCGATTCATACTGATTGCGAAAAACAACCGCGAGATCACCGATGTTGCCTTCCGTCTTCAGGTGATAACGACGGTGGATCAGATCGAGGATATGTATTGGGACCTGGTCTACGCCTACGAGAATGTGCGTGTGCAGCAGGAATCGCTAACCTATGCCCAGAAAGCGCTGGAGGACGCCAAGCGGCAAGCGCAAGTCGGAACCGCACCACCCATACAGGTGGTAAGCGCACAGAGCACAGTCGCGACGGATCAGCAGAATTTGATCCTGTCGCAGAACAACCTGCAATTGGAGCAGTTGCTGATGAAAAACGCGATCAGCCGCAGCATTGAAGATCCGGTGTTGGCGGAAGCGGACGTGATTCCCACCTCGACGATGAAACTGCCACAGCGGGAACCAGTGATCCCCATTCAGGACATGATCGACGACGCCCTGCGTCATCGTGCGGAACTGGTGGAGTCCCGCATTGATCTGAACTCCAGGGAACTCAGCAGTAAAGCCGTGCGGAATGCCTTGCTGCCGACATTGCAGGCATTCGCTTATTACGGCGGTTCGGGCGTGGGTGGCGATCTCAATCCATCATGCGAGTTCAGCGGTGTAAAGTGCTCTACCTCGCCACCGCCAGCTTTTGCGGGCGGCAAAAATGCTGTCGGCTACGGACAAACTCTCAACCAACTTGTAAATTCAAGCGCTCCCGACAAAGGCATCGGATTGACGCTGAACATCCCCATACGCAATCGCGAGGCGCAGGCCGCCCAGGTACGCGCCGAACTGGAATTGCGCCAGGCCGAAGTCCGGTTGCATCAACTCGAGAACCAGGTGCGGGTCGAGGTGCGCAACGCGCAGTTCGATGTGCGACAGAATCGCGCCGCGGTCGAGGCTGCGCAATCGGCGGTGGATCTGGCCCGGCAGACCTTCGACGCCGATCAGCAGAAATTGAAAGTCGGATTGACCACTTCGACCGTCATTCTTCAGGATGCGGCCACGCTGACTACGTCAGAATCGAACCTGGTATCGGCCAAGGCGGCTTACGAGAAATCGCGCATCGAATTGGAGCGCGCCACCGGATCGCTGCTCGAAGACAACGGAATCAACATCGACGAGGCGACCAACGCGCAGGTGACCCACATGCCGACGGTTCCTTACGTGGAGCCGCGAGTGGATCTGCAGCCGGGACAGCAGCCGCCTTCGTCGCCGCCGACCAACATGCCACAAGGAGGTCAACTGTAAAAGAACGTGCAGGCGGTCGCGGTAGCCTGCCCTGAGTACCCATGGACCTTCCGTCCACAGAGGGATGAAACTCCGGTGGGGTGCCCCACTTCTCGCCGGCTTTGCAAGAAGTGGGAGCTTCGACAGAGCGCTAACTCGAAGGGTCCGCCCCGCGAGCGCAGTGCGCGTGCGATACACTATCGCTTCGATGCTGAAACTCTCCCGGCCGGCCCTGCCCAAATCTTTTCTGTGGCTTCTGCCGTTGTCGTTTGTGTTGCAACTGGCGTCGATCGGAGTTCTGCACCAATATCGCTGGCGCCCCGGCGGAGATAATTTCGAGTTCGGCTGGGAGATGGGCCGCATCGGCCGCTCCATCGCGCAAGGCCATGGATTCGCCAGTCCCTACGAAGGCCAGACCGGGCCGTCGGCCTGGGAGCCTCCGCTCTATCCCTATCTGATCGGTGGCGTGTTCAAGATTCTCGGAATCTACACCTATGCGTCGGCATGGGTGCTGCTCGGCATCAATTGCATTTTCGCCACGCTGACCTGCATCCCGATCTACTGGATCGCGCATCGCACCTTCGGCGATCGCATCGCGATCTGGTCCGCTTGGATATGGGCTATGTGCCCCTACATATGGTATTGGGGCATCCATTGGATTTGGGACACAACCATCACCCCATTTACTTTGGCTTGCGCTTTTCTGCTTGCGCTTGAATTGCAGGAATGGCCGGGGTGGCGCGCTTGGATCATTTTTGGTGCGTTGTATGGCGTCGGGGCTCTGGCCAATCCGACCATGCTGGCATTCCTGCCGTTCTGCGGGTTGTGGATCTGGAGGCAGCGGTATCGCCGTGGGCTCGCTTCCCTTCCCGGCGTCGCGCTCGCGTCGTTGGCTTTTTGGCTGACACTTTCGCCGTGGCTGATCCGCAATTATGAAGTGTTCGGACACTTCGTTTTCATCCGCGACGACTTTGGACTGCAATTTCGCCTGGGCAACGGACCCTTTGCCGATGGCATGCTCATGCCTTACCTGCAGCCGAACTTGAACAAGATTGAACTGGAAAAGTTTCAGCGCGTGGGCGAACTGGCCTACGCGGAAGGATGCAAGCGTTCCGCGTTCGACTGGATTCGCGCGAATCCTGGGCGATTTGCCATCATCAGCCTGAAGCGGCTTTTTTATTTCTGGAATGGAGTGCCTCGTCCCACCAATAGCCCGGCGCTCGTGGATTTTCGCAGTTCGGCTTTCCTGGCGACGTCGGTTCTGGCTCTATGGGGAATGATTCACGCTTTGCGCCAGAGGCGGCCCGGGGCGTGGCTTTTCGCCGGATTGATCATCTTCTATCCGGGCGTGTACTACTTCGTTTTTCCGCACGCGCGCTATCGTCATCCCATTGAGCCCGAGTTGCTGATATTGATGGTCTTTCTCTGCTCGGAAGTGAAGATTCGCCGCAGCACGACGCAGCGGCAGACGATTTCCGTGTGAGACAATACCGCGTTCGCCTGCGCGGGTTTCGTTGTCATCCTGAGCAGGCCGCCGTTGCGCAGCGAAGGATCTGAGCGATCCGCGCGAAGTGTCTTTGAGCCTGCCCTGAGCAAGCGAAGCGCGCCCAAGCGCCGGTTTTGCGACGCAAGAATCGCGCGTTTGGATCGCTTCTATTTCACTGACCCGCTACCAGGTGCGGCTTCGCGAATTTTCTATGACCATTTCCGTGGCCATCGTCGCGCAGGATGAAGAAGCCAACATCGGTCGCACGCTGGCCAGCGTAGCGTGGGCCGATGAAATCGTGCTGGTCGATTCGGGATCGAAAGATCGCACCTGCGAGATCGCGCGGGAATACGGGGCGCGCGTGATCACCGAACCATGGCGCGGATATGTCGCGCAGAAGCAGTATGCAATCGATTTGTGCACGAAAGATTGGGTGCTGTTGCTGGACGCGGATGAAGAGGTCAGCACCGGGCTGGCGGAAGAAATTCGTGCCGCGATTGCCGATCCCAATGCGGCCCACGGCTACAAACTTCCGCGAAAGAACTTATTTCTTGGGCGCTGGATGAAACACGGCGGATTCTATCCCGATCCGAAGCTGCGATTGTTTCGCCGCGGTGAAGGATTCGTCGCCGGCCACGATCCGCACGACCGATGTGAACTGAAGCCAGAGATTGCGCAACGAACCCATCAATTCAAAAACGCCCTCATTCACTACACCTATCCCAACCTGACGCTCTACATCGCGCACATGAACCGCTACTCCTCGCTGGGCGCGCAGAAGGCGATCGCCGAGGGACGCCGCGGCTTCAGCTTCAACAACATCGTTCTGCGCCCGATGGCGACATTCGTCTACAACTATTTTTTTCGCCTGGGATTTCTCGACGGCCGCGAAGGCCTGCTGCTGCACGGCTATCACGCCGTATATGTTTCGTGGAAATATGCCAAGGCGTGGGAGATGTCGCGTCACGTATAGCCCCGGACGCCTTCGTCCGGGGTCCCCGGCATGCGCGGTTTCGCGTGACGGGGTGGTCATCCGGGGTGGCGCGCAAAGCGCGCAATGGGCCGCTGTGGTCGGGTGTAAAATATCGCGCTACTGAAGCTGTTGCGGGCAGCCCCTAATGGCACGGGATGCACGAGGCACCGATGAAATGCACGACACTTCTAGCTGCAGTTCTTGCCTGCGCGGCCTTACCGGCATGGCCACAATCCGTTTCGGCTGCGGCAACTGGAAGTTCCAGCAACCGGCGCATCACGCTCGACGTTATCGTAACCGACAAGTCAGGAAATCCTGTGGCCGGGCTTCAGCAGCAGGATTTCACGATCCTGGATAACAAACGCCCGCAGGCGATTGCGTCTTTTCACGCTCTCGCGGAGGCTGGCCGGGCCGATGATCCTCCTCAGCGAGTGGTCTTCGTGATCGACGAGGTCAATGTCGCATTTCTGGCTATGGAGCATGCCCGGCAGCAACTCGAGAAGTATCTGCGTCAGGATGGAGGCCAGCTTCCTGTGCCCGCCTCTTTGGTGATCTTCAGTGAAAAGTCCACCCAGGTTCAGGGCGCTCCCACGCGCGACGGAAATGCACTTGCCGAGTCGGTGCATGCGCTCGATGTCGGCGCCGCACGTGGCAACGAGCTCGAGAGTACGCTGTTGCGGCTGCAAACTTCCTTGCGCGTCTTTGGGAAGCTGGTTGCGTATGAGGCGACACAGCCCGGACGCAAGCTGCTGATCTGGCTCGGTCCGGGGTGGCCGTTGATCTGGGACTCAGCGGACAAGCTACTGGCCAACGAGCAACAAACGGACTTTCATACGCTCGTCAAATTGTCGACTGGACTGCGCGAGGCCCAGGTCACCGCTTATAGCGTTGACCCCCTCGGCGAGGCTGACGCGGCCAGTCTGCGCAATGTTTTCTATGAGAACTTTCTTGATGGGGCGCCGTCGGCCAAGAAATTCCGGAGCGGCGATCTGGCGCTGGCTGTCTTCGCGGTGCACAGCGGCGGGCTGGTTATGAACCGAAGCAATGATGTGGCGGGTCTGATCGCCACGTGCGTCGCTGATGCCAGGTCGTATTACACGCTTGCTTTTGACTCAGTTCCAGCGACACATCCAGACGAATACCACGATCTCCAGGTCAAGGTCGATAAGCCAGGATTTGTCGTGCGCACGCAAGCCGGATATTACGCCCAGCCCTGAGCGTGATGGGGCGTTTCTCGGATTCGACTCGCGGAAGCTGAGGTGTGATTTGTGATTCGTTTCGGCGCGCGCCAGACAATGGCTGAGTTCACCCCACCGACCGGTCGTTTTGGCCATGGCCGGTCACCTTGCTCCGCGGCGTGCACTTCCCTATCATCGGAATAGAGTCCTGGGGAGCGCATGCCCAAGCAGCCTTCGAAGCCACAAGTAGCGGAAAGCCCGGTCGCCGACGTTCTTGCCAATCGTCGTCCCCCGGAAGCGGAGAAGAACTGGGCCGAGAACACGCTCGCGCCCACGCTCGAAAAAGCTCCCGAGCGGCCGATCGGCGCGCCCACCGGCGTCAATGTCGACGAGCACGGGCACGCACGTTTCACCACGATTTCCGGCGTTCCCATTCGACGTCTATACACGCAGGCCGATCTTCCCGAAGACTGGAGCGAAGAAAATTATCTCGGATATCCCGGTCAGCCGCCGTTTACACGCGGCATTCACGCGACCGGATACCGCGGCAAGCTTTTCACCATGCGCCAGTTCTCGGGCTTTGCCTCGCCGGAGGAAACCAACCGGCGTTACAAGTATCTGCTCGAACACGGTGGCAGCGGACTTTCGGTCGCATTCGATCTGCCCACGCTCATGGGCTACGACTCTGATCATCCGGCGAGTGAGGGCGAGGTCGGCAAGTGCGGCGTCGCGATCGATTCGCTCGAAGACATGGAAATTCTTTTCAATGGCATCGACCTGGAAAAAACCACGGTTTCGATGACGATCAATTCCCCGGCGTCGGTGCTGTGGGCGATGTATCTGGTCGTGGCGGAAAAGCAGGGCGCCGACTGGAAGAAAATTTCCGGTACGATTCAGAACGACATCCTGAAGGAATACATCGCGCAGAAGGAATACATTTATCCCCCGGCACCCTCAATGCGGCTGGTGATCGACACTTTCGAGTTCGGATCGAAATTCACGCCACGATTTAACACGATTTCGATCAGCGGATATCACATTCGCGAGGCGGGTTCGACCGCGTTGCAGGAATTGGCCTTCACTTTGTACGACGGCGTCGAATATGTCGAATGGGCGCAACGTCGCGGGCTCGATGTTGACGAGTTTGGCCCGCGGCTCAGTTTCTTCTTCAACGCGCACAACGATTTCTTCGAAGAGATCGCAAAGTATCGCGCCGCCCGAAAGGTTTGGGGTCAAGTAATGAAGACCCGCTTCGGCGCGAAGAGTCAGCGCACCTGGCTGATGCGCTTCCACACACAAACCGCGGGTGTCTCGCTGCCGGCGCAGCAGCCCATGAACAACATTGCGCGGGTCGCGCTGCAAGCTCTCGCTGCCGTGCTCGGCGGAACGCAGTCGCTGCACACCGATTCCTACGATGAAGCGCTCGCGCTTCCGACCGAAGACGCCGCGCGCATTGCATTGCGCACGCAACAAATCATCGCTTACGAATCCGGAGTCACGCAGACCGTCGATCCGCTGGGCGGATCGTATTTCCTGGAGGATCTCACGCTGCAGATGGAAAATGGCGCATTCGATTACTTCGGCAAGCTCGACGCCATGGGCGGCATGGTGAAGGCCATCGAGCGCGGATATCCGCAGAAAGAAATTGCCGAGTCGGCCTATCAGTATCAGCGCGCTGTGGAAGCGAAGGAAAAAATCATCGTCGGCGTAAACGAGTTCTCGATTGAAGAAGAGCCGCCGCAGATTCTTTACATTGATGAAACCGTAGCGCGACAACAGACACAGAAACTCAAAGCGTTGCGCGGCCGCCGCTCCAATGAAGAAGTTCGCCGCGCCCTCGACGCGCTGAAAAAAGCGGCCGCCGGCGAACCCAGGTCAGGATCGAATGGCAACGTGTCGTCGGCGAACACCATGCCCTTTATCGTCGATGCCGTGCGCGCCTATGCGACCGTGGGCGAAATCTGCGACGCCTTGCGGCAGGTCTACGGCACCTACACCGAGGCGAGCATCACATAATTAGTCCATAGAATAATCGAGTTCAGTAAATAAGCCGGCTCTCAGCTATTGCCGCATTTTGCGCAACCTTCCCGCCATCTGAGGCAAACCTAAGCAGGATGCAATGACCAGCGTAATCGCGACCGCCCTAAAGTTCGCTATAGAAGGCCGATCTAACCGGTATGGCCAGAACTGTATCTTGCCGGGGCGCGTGGCCGCTGGTATCAGTCCTTCTGCTAGGTGCGGGAATTTCCCCGGGCGTGGATGC
>JASHQK010000718.1 GCA_030039195.1 Candidatus Sulfotelmatobacter sp. | reverse complement strand
CTGGGACCCGCTAGTGAAACCCGAGCACCCTGACCGCAACGGCAAAATCGCAAACCTTCAAGACCGGTTCATCCAGATACAAATCCCATAGTCCGCCGGGGCGGCTTCCTTCAAGTCGCTGTATCTGAAGCGCCCTCCACAGCCCCTCAACTCCCAACTCTCTGCTCGTGGGCGCTTCAGATACAGCACTAAGACTTCTGGCCCGGAATGAGTTTTGGGATTGCCCCGCACGCTATTTGTTATCCACAAACTTCAACGGCAAGGTGACCGGCGTAGGAAAGCTGGGCTGCCGAATCTCCAGATCGGCGAGTCCCGGAGTGTCTGCCTGATACTCCACATCGTAGGTCTCACCGACGGCGATGCCCATATCGGCCGCAGTGGACCTTAACTGTGCCGGCGGCAAATCTGCGCCGTCTTTCGCAATCACTTTCCACTGCACCGGCACACCCTTGTTCATGAGACGCACCCGCAAGTCTGCGGCATCGTCGGTGATGTTGATTAGCCTCAGCCGATACCGGGTTGAGGTGTGCAGCTCGACAGCATCTGGCTGAGGATGGCCGTTCACTAGCAGCAGATACCCAAACGGAGCGTACCTGCACGCGCCGAAGACGAATGTCCGGTCATGCTCCGGATCATAACTCTGTCCTGGCTCCAGCACGATCAGCGGGCCGTACAACCCATTCAGCAATTGGGCATTATCGTGCCAGTGCGTGTGATAAATGAACGTCCCCGCCCGCGGCGGGGTCATACGGGCGATAAACGAGTTTCCCGGAGCAACCGGTGGAGTCGTCTGCTGGCCCGAGCCGGTCCAGCCGGCCACACCGTCGTAGTAGCTCTCCAGTTCCATCCCGTGCCAGTGGATTACCGTCGGGCTGCTGCTCTGGTTCTTGACCTCGATTTCCGTGGTCTCGCCCCGCGTAAGGAAAATCGGCGGCCCCAGCAAACTGGAGGGCTTGCTCTTGTCCGGCGCAGTCGGTTTCAGAGGATCATTCACCTCGAGGTTGTACAGGGGAATCTTCGCTGGGTTCTCCGAGATCACAAGTTGCAATTTGCGCGCTGCGGTTGCCGCGGCCGGAATCGGCGGAGACGTCACACCCGGAGCCACGGTGATGCCGATCACCAGTCCGCTCATCCCCGCGCTGTGATCGTGTGCCGAAGTATAAGTGGCAGGCTGAGCTTCCCCGGCGCCAGGCGTGCCTGGTGGTGATATGTGCGTCACCATGTGGCAGTGGAATAGCCAGTTCCCCACACGCGCCGGCATCCAGGTCATCTCGAACACATGGCCGGAATCAACGTGCTCCGTAACGGCCAGGCGTCGTTGATCTTCGGAATAGCGCTCATAGTGTTCGCCATCGCCCACTCCATCCACTTTGAAATAAAACCCGTGGAGGTGCATCGCGTGGTCCGACAACGTCGGGTTGAGGATACGCCAGTGGGTTGTCTCGCCGATCTTGTAGCTGAGACGTTCCGTGTACGGCCAGGACTTGCCGTTGATCGAAAGGAGTTCTTCGGAGTCGTTACTGCCTGGTCCGCCTTTTGTCCAAATGCCGATGACAAGAACACGGTCGTCCGGCGCGGTTCCAGGGGCGTCGACGACGAAGGCCCCCGAAAGCAAGGTTTCCGCACCGTCGCGTTGCTCCAGGGATTTATCAGAAGTGGTGGCCCAGTACAAATAGGTGCCGGCCTCGCCGGCGAGGAATTGCAACTCGCGCGCCTCCCCCGGTGCCAGCCGCGACCAATCCTTCGCGTCTCCCGGGTGGCGGTGCAGGCCATAGATTTTGGCTGCCACGGGCAGCGTGTTACGGATGGTGGCGTGGATCTGCGTCCCCTGCGAAACGCGGATCAGCGGTCCAGAACTCTGCGGTTCGTGACCTGCCTCGGCGAATGCGTAGACATCCCGATATTGCCCCTTTTCGTCTTCCGGATACCAACGGCCCTGACGCAGTTCGAGATGCACCGTCAGGACTCCGTTCTTGACCTCTCCGGCAGCGGTGCGGTTATCGTTCGCCATCACCACCGGCAGCGACGAATTTTCAGCGGGCCGAGCCAATGCTACTGGACATAGAGCGACCAAGATTATCGCGAAGCCACCCAAACGCCGCATGGCACCTCCCTCGATGCGCTTGGGGGAGGCTACTCTTTCAAGGAGGCGCGGTCAACGCGGCCGATCAGGCACAACTAAGAAATGATGCCGTGTCCACAAATCGTCCTCCGAGAAGACGTGCTTCAGAGACGGTCGGAAACGCGGAACCGGTCCACAAACGGGCTTCGAGGAGGTCAGCCGGATTGGTACCGAGAAGTCGGCTGGGCATCAACCATTTGTCAGTCGATTCCGTGAATCCGCATGCTCACCAACTTCTCGATGCTCAGGTCTTTGATCCCGCGCGCACGCACATCGGCGATGTATTCTGGCGTGACATTATGAATGCGCATGGCAATCAATTCGTCCGGATCAGGATGTGAATATCCCATTCCCTGCAGTTTCTGAATGAACTCGGGCGAAACGCCATGAATCCGGAAAGCAATCAGCTTCTCCAGCTCCACGTGATCGTATCCGCATTTCTTGAGCTGCTCGATCCATTCCGGCGTCGCGCCATGAATTCGCATTGCGATTAGCGTGTCTTCATCCGGATCATATCCAGCCTGGTGCAGGCTGCGAACGATCTGCGCACTCACGCCATGAATGCGGAATGCGACCAGCTTATCGGCTTCTGAGATCTTAAGACCTTCAGCGCGGAGTCCGTCAATGAACGCCTTATCCACTCCGAAAATGCGGAACGCGACCAGCTTCTCGGCGTCGAGACCTTCGATGTTTTCGGCTTTCATCTCGCGTGCAAACGCCAGGCTGACATCTTGTACTGTCATTGCATATTGTTTCTCTTCATCGACGTCGAAGCCTATCGTGTGCATCTCGCGCGGGAAGTTCGGATCGGGCTGGAAATGAAACGCTCCCGCGCCTTCGCCGTCCTTCAAGTAACCCTCGCAGTCAACCTTGCCAGCGTCGCGGCTGATCGTGAATTGCACGTCCTGTTTTCCGGGCTTGGAAAAGTCCACCCCGGGAAATGCACTTATAGGCCAGTCCGATTGATGGTTCGACATGCCGTCGCGATGATGCTCCATCAGCGCAAACTCGACTTTCCCCGCCTCGTCGGACTTGGTGATCGCCCAGCTGCCGCTCCGAACCGAGTCATGCAGATCTGCCGCGCGGTCCTTTGCCACGACGAAAAGCACGCAAGACGCAAACACGATGCACACCAGCGTTCGAGTGATCCTCATAAAGTCTCCTCTCGCTCTCGACAACAACACTGCTCCCGGCCCTTGCCCTTTACGGAAAGGAATTCGATCCGCGATACCCGTTGTTTAGATTTCCCCTCTGCTCTCCAGAATCCCAAGGCGCTTGAGTTCGATCAGCTTCTCGATCGTCAGATTCTGGAAACCATGCTTACGCGCCATATCAACGAACTCGGTAGTAATTCCCTGCACCTTGGCGCTAACCACGTCATCGACACTCGGTTTGAATCCCGCAGCCTGCAGGGCCTTGATGAATTCCGGTGTTACTCCCTGCACTTTCATCCCGACGATTTCGTCGGCGCTGGGGTTCAGCCCGAGGGCACGAATGTCCCGAATGTATTCCGGAGTTACGCCCTGCACACGCATTCCCACCACATCGTTCGCATCCGGATTCAATCCTTGCTCGCGCAGCCCTTTGACGTATGCTGCAGTCACTCCCTGCACCTTCAGACCCACTACGTCGTTGGCGTCAACTTTCAAACCCACGGCTTGCAAATCTCGTACGTATTCCGGCGTAACTCCCTGCACCTTGAGCCCGACAATATCGTCCGCATCGGCTTGGATGCCGACCTCCTTCAGGCCGCGAACGTAGTCCGCCCTGACGCCCTGCACCTTCATTCCCACGATCTGATCTACATCAGGATTGAACCCCAGCGAGCTCAGCTCCTTCACATACTCTGGTGTAACGCCTTGCACTTTCATGCCAACGAATCCATCCGCGTCCGGATGAAGACCGATCTCATGCATTTCCCTGACATATTCCGGAGTCACACCCTGGCTCTTCAAACTGATCAGTTCGTCGGCAGTCAGATTGCTCAGTCCCGCAGCGCTCATTCGATCGATATAGGATTGCGAGTTCCCCGGCTGTTCCGATCGCTGAGCCGTCTGTCCGGCGGAAGGTTTCGGGGCTGGCGCAGGAGCCGATTGTGGCGCAGGTTGCTTCTGTGGCGCCGCGGATTGGAGCAGCCGCCGAATCGGACTCACGCTTGCATAGGCAGTCGGTTTGGGATACACCATGCCAAGCAGCGCGTTTCCAGCAAGCAGCGCAGCTGCCAGAAACAGCACGCTGCCTGCAATGCCAACCTTGCGCCCGCCCTCTCGGCTTGAACTCAAGCCCAGCAAACGAGCAATTCGCTCCGAAAGCGGACCCCGGTTCGCTGCCATCGCGAACGATGGCACAGTGCGCCATTCTTCCATCAATGCCAGGGCGCGCGCGTACTCGATCGCATTGCCGCAGAGTGTAACCGCCATCTCATCGCAGCACTGCTCGCGCTCAACACGAATGCGCCGGTTCAACCACCAAATCGCCGGATGGTAAAAGAGCAGGGTCTCGACCGAGACCTGTAGCAGGTTGAAGAACGCATCGAATCGCCGGATGTGCGCCAACTCGTGCGCGATGACCAGTGTCAGCTGCTCTTCAGATAATCCTGTGAGCGCGCTCGCAGGAAGAAATACGATCGGCCGAAACCATCCGATCACCGCCGGAGCCTGTACGTAGATGCTTTCGCAGTATTGGACAGCGCGACGGATGCCGAACTGGTCCTGCAGCATGTAACAGATCTGAAGCACCCGCTCTTCGACGGCGAATGATTTCTTTCGACGCGTGCACGCCAGCACGATGAATCCGCCCGCCGACCGCAGGCTGAAAAGGGCAACGCCAAGCAGCCAGACTTCAACCAGCCAGGGAAATGCAGCCAGAGGACGAGCCTGCACCGGCTGACTCGCACTCCCCTGGGTGCGGAAGGGGCTGATAGGCTCCGCAGCCATGATCGGTGACGACGGCCTCACGACAACGGAGCTGAGCTGCGGTGACGTATAGAAGAAGAAGGTCACGATCGGCGCCAGCAACATGAGTGCGAGGCAGGAGATCCCAATCAGGTAGCGTACTGACGGCCGACGAAACAGAGTCATCGCGACTGCGCATAGGGCGGCCAGAGCAGCTCCCTGCCAGAGGAAGTGTACGAGCGCCCACCCCAGCGCTTGCATCGTTCCGGAACTAATCCAGGTCGTCAGAGTCGTCATCGGCTTTTCCTCTCATATTCGTCGAGGAGTCGTCGAATCTCCTCAATCTCTTCCCGCGTAGCCCTCTTGCCTGCGAGCGCATGCATCATCAACTGGCTCGCAGAGCCTTCAAAGACTCGTTGCAGCATGTCTCCAGCAAGCTGTCGCTTGGTCTGCTCAGCCGGGAGCTCTGCTTCATAGATGTGCGCCCGCTGCGTTTCGTTACGTCGCACGATGCCTTTTGTGGTCATGATCTGTAGCAGTTTCAAAACGGTGGTATATCCCAGGTTCTTTTTCTCACTGAGCGCGTCGTGTACTTCGCGGACCGTCGAAGGTCCGCGAACCCATAAGACACGGAGTATCTCAAGCTCGGATGCTGTCGGTTTCTGCGGAGAGCGCGTCATGTGCGTCACCGTACTACGAAGGGTTTCGTAATGTCAACGAAAATCTTCGTAGAATTGCCAGCGATCGGTCCGGGTGACAAAAATGGCTGCCGCTATGTTCTTATCGCGAGTGGATGGCCGCTAGCCCGGAGTTGTCGGGAAGAAACTGGCTCCGAGGAAGTTGGCCGGATTTGTATCGTAAGTCGATAAACGGGCATGTCACCTATCATGCCACCAGACACCATTGCAGCGAGAAAACGTGGGTACCATGCCGACTTCACAGGACTACTAATCCGGCCACATCTCCGAAAAGCCGACCTGTGGCCGCGTAGCTCAACTTCCGAGTAGCCCGTGATCCAGGAAGAACTAGTGGCTAGCGCGCGATAATTACCACCTGGGCTTTCACTAGGTGGTCGGTTCCTGTTAAGATTGTTAAAGCGTTAGTCTACGGTTTGCTCGTCACGCGGTGGTCACTTAGACCAGATTCATCTCCGCCTTTCCTGCCCGCCGTTTATTTCGCGTGAGATCCAAAATCAAATGAGCGGCTTCGCGGCTCTAGACGTGTGTCAGAGTGTGCGCGACGACTGGCCCTCAAGAAAGAAACAAATTCGAATGACCACATTTTCAGAACTGCCCCTGTCTCCTGCGCTACAGCGGAAGCTGGCGGCGGATCAATTCGTCAACCTCACACCCATTCAAGAACGTGCGATTCCGCCAGCTCTCGAAGGTCGCGACGTCATCGGGACTGCCGAGACAGGCACCGGCAAGACATTGGCGTTTCTGATTCCCCTGATGGAGACCCTGAACCAGGAGCCAGCGCGTCACACCGTCGCTCTGGTGTTGCTGCCAACGCGGGAACTCGCGATGCAGGTGCACGAGCAATACGAGCAACTGCGCACGAAAGCCATGCCCAAGGCCGCGCTCATCATTGGCGGCGTTTCCGAGAAAGCGCAAATCCAAAGTCTGCGGGCTGGGTCGGGACTCGTGATTGCCACTCCCGGGCGATTGCAGGATCTCATCAACCGCAATTTCGCTGACTTGCGCCAGGTCAAGCTGTTCGTACTCGACGAAGCAGATCGCATGCTGGATATGGGATTTTTGCCGGCCATTCGGCGGATCTTGTCGACGCTGCCTAGGCGGCGGCAGACGCTGTGTTTCTCAGCGACCATGGAGCAGTCGGTTGCCGGCCTCATCCATGACCACATGCAGAATCCGGTGCGGGTCGCTCTAGGCTCGGTGCTCAAGCCCGCCGGGACCGTACAACTCAGGGCCTACGAAGTAAGGCCAGGAGAGAAACTCGACGTTCTCCGCCAGTTGCTATATGCGGAAAAGGGGCAAACTTTGGTTTTCACGCGCACCAAGCGAGGCACCGAAAGACTGGCGAAGGAACTGGTACGCGACGGTTTTGCGGCCGCCATGATTCATGGCGATCGTTCGCAGTCGCAACGTAACGGAGCCTTGACTGGGTTCCAGGAAGGCCGGTTCCAGGTGCTGGTTGCGACCGATATCGCATCGCGTGGTCTGCACGTGGACGACGTGGCCCACGTCATCAACTACGATGTGCCCAAAATGGCCGAGGACTTTATCCACCGGGTCGGCAGGACAGGCAGAGCCGGGCTCCAAGGACGAGCTTCGACGTTGGCGGCAGGAGCTGAGGTGCTCGAACTGCGTCAGATCGAACGCACTCTGAAACTGAAGATGGAACGCCTGAAGTCGGACAGTGCGACGACCGGGTCGCGGCGAATGATTCAAAATACGCTAGCCTCGCGGACTTTGACTGCTTTGCCTGGAGAAGTATTTGTGTAGTGTCCAAAGCCTACTGCCGGGGCGTTAAGCTGCGGCAGCGTGACAGCGTCAGTTCATTGCGCGGAACTATTTATCGTTCCGGCGCGAGTCCGTCGCAGATGAGCCTTCTCTGCGATTCTTCTTCCGCGCTCGCTTGCGCGCTAAGGCGCTTTTCACCCGACGTTTCTCGCCCGGCTTTAAGTAGTAGGAATGACGCTTCACCTCTTTGATGATGTCTTCCGACTGAACCTTACGTTTGAATCTACGGAGCGCATTCTCTAAGGATTCGCCCTCTTGCAATCGAATTTCTGCCACGCTCACCCTCCCAAATTAGTGCGATGCGAATTTCTTTAGACGAGGGTTCAGAGCCACAACTTGTTTCCTCAGGGTATTAAGCCCTCAATACTTGCAAACTCAAATTACTCGTTGACGTGGTCACCGGGAGTGGATTCCTCTGTGGTGTCACCTTCCTCTGCCCCGAGATTAAAAAGCGCTGCCTGTTCTGCAGCGTGTTCTCGCAGTTCGGCCATCTCGTCTACGCTGCCGGCTACAGCCTTCTCCTCTTTTCGCTGATTCCTGCGCTCTGCTTTGTCCCGTTGTCTCTGTTGCCGTGTGTGTTCCTTCTGGCGCTTGGTAAATGTTGATCGTCCTCTTGGCATATGTATCCCCTCAAATCTCCTAATCCATCGCCGACAGGCATCTGCGAGCCTGACCGGACCGACTTTGTGCATTCGAAAAAGCTACCAGCGCGGTTCGCGCGGCTGCCGTGGATGGCCGCGATAGTCGTCGCGTCCGCGACCGCCTCCACCGCCAAAACGATGGCCACCGCCCCGAGGACGTTCTGCCTTAGGTTTCGCCTCGTTGATGGTCAACGTGCGTCCGCCTAGATCCGTCCCATTGAGCGTCGCGATAGCTTTGTCGGCTTCACTGGCATTGCTCATCTCTACGAAGCCGAACCCACGAGAGCGCCCAGTATCCCGGTCGGTTACGAGCGTGATCTTTTCCACCGCACCGTGCGCCTCGAAAAGGTTTCGCAACTCGGCTTCGGTTGTGCTATGAGGCAGATTTCCAACATAAAGGTTCTTCATCGCAATTCCTCTTTCAGTAAATCGTCTAGGCTGGTCGGTGTCGTGCCTGCTTTCGCTGGTCGTCCTTCGAAATCTCGTGGCGGAGGAGGCAAGGCGCGCATCGCCTGCGTCCGAGCAATAGACGCGGAGCGGACCGCGGATATTCGCCGCGAAGCTTCCAGGATGCCCCACCGCTGAGTCGTATCTCGAGGAACGGCAGGAATGACGTCCTTCGCGGCGATAGCGGCCTGGTCGTCCCCGTCTCCTTTCAGCAATTCTTGGTTCGGGTTCGGCGAATCCGCGAGATATTCTGGCTGGCCAACCAGAAAGGCCAACCGCTGCGGCGGTGTCGCGCTTCTAACCTCGTCACAAAACTTGTCGCGTTGGCCGCGTCCCTTTTCCATATTGATCAACACGAGGTCGTACAGGGCGGGTTTCCACCATATACGAGCTTCCACGATGTCAGCGGCGCTATCGACGTCGATCCCGAGCTTCCGCATGACTTCAGTGCGCAAATCGCGTTTCGCGTGCGAAGTATCGATCAGCAACACTCGCTTCTTTTTGACCGCCTCGGGAATTGGCGCGGAGACCGGTAACGAGAGCAGCGGGGTGTTCATGCCGATACCGACCGTGGCTGCGCACGGACTGTGGCGTCTGCTGACTTGGGTGCGTTATTTGAACGCTCCAGCAGTTCTTGGTTACGCTTCCGTCGAGCGATCTTTTGTTTTCGCTCACGGTTGAATCTGGACTTGTCTCCGTTCCGTGCGGACATGGTGAACTCCTGATATGAGAGGTTGGGCAGCTTTGGATTTGCACGATCCAAGGCCAGATCGCGCGAACCCGCTTAAAGGGAAGGTGGAATGCCGCGGACAGAAACGACGATATAAGGGTTACGCCTCTCGATCTCTCAATCGCGAAGGGCGCAAGGTGTTTAGGCGTGTCTTCGAGGTTGGTAGTAATAGTATATCGCGTTTCGGATCGTATTGCGTGAAGGAGCGCTGGAGGCGCTGCCGATTTCAGACTGCGACTCGCTTTTGGTGCTTGCTAGTTGCGTGTCTAGAGCGTAGGGTTGTGAGTGCGTTAGACCGAATCGGTCGTGAGCAGCTCTTGCCCAATAAGCCAGTAACCTGCCTTCAGTACCTCCGAATCTCTCAAGCGTAAATCAAACAGAAGGAACACGAGTATCAATATGGCAGAACAAGGAACAGTAAAGTGGTTCAACGACGCGAAGGGCTATGGTTTCATCAGCCGTCAGAGCGGCGAAGATGTTTTTGTACACTTCTCGGCGATCCAGGCGAGCGGCTTCAAGAGCTTGCAGGAGGGTCAAACCGTGCAATTCGACGTTACGAAGGGCCCCAAGGGCTGGCAAGCTGAAAACGTACAGCCGGTCTGAGTGCGCGTCTTTGCGAAAGGCGATCTTCATCAAGATCGCCTTTTGGAATTCCGCGTTCATTCCTGATCGCGAGATTTCGGGCAAATCAACAAGAGAATAAACTCGTGACTAACGTCTTTGTCGGGAACCTGGATATCACGGTGACGGAGCAGCAACTGCGGGAACTGTTGCAGCCCACGGTGCCGTCGAAACCATCACCATCGTCAAGGACAGGGATACGGGCGAACCCCGCGGCATCGCCTTCGTGGAGATGACGCAAGCCCAGGGCGCTATTTCTGCACTGGATGGAACCATGCTTAACGGCCGTCCGATGAACGTGAACGAAGCTCGCCCGAAGCTTCATCGAGATCCCATGCGCGATTCTGACCGAAGAGATCATCGGCGACACAGGATGTGAATTGCGAACTCGTCAACTATCCCTCGATCGTTTTTCAGCACGCAATGAAATGAGCGCTCTCTGACACGCGACCATCTCACGTCTTCCTATGTCATCATCCGCTATAACAGTCGGACCTACCGGTCTGCCGGAGTGGTTGCTGTGGTCAGTGGCAGGCACAACGCAGAGTCAGAATTGAAGAAGCTTGAGGATTTTCAAGACTCTTCAGATCGCCATGAGGGCTGGCGCTACCTCATCGATAGAACGGAGCTTAAAGCTGGAACAGACCCGGCTGAAGCTACACGGCATCGCCAAGCCGAGCTGGAAGCGCGAGAATCGAAGGCTATGAAGGAAATCAAGACGCCCCTCATCTCCTCCCGGGACCCTCAGGAGTGAATCTCCTCGTCAAAGTCGCGACTGGCGCTCTCGATGATGAATCGCTGCAAACAGCGCGGTTCAGTCAAAACACCGAGCACAAAGCCGCCGTCGCGTCGGCAGTGGGCTAACGCGAAAATGTGACCACCCGCTGAATCTGGGAGCAAAGTCAGAGCACCTCGCCAAGCGCCTGCAGCGCGCGCTTGAGCGCCGCGACTTTTTCGTCAAAGACGATCTTTTCCTCCGATGTGAGAGCAAGTTTTTCGCTCAACTTCAGAACCGCATCGTATGCCTTGCGCGCGTTTCCTCGGTTGCGTTGTCGCGTTTTCTTGTCTCGGTCAGAACTTGCGGCGATTTCGCAAAAAGCCAGCCCGGTCCCTATATCTGCGAACAGGAATTTAGCGCCCTGGCGGTTCAAATCTCGCGCGAGTTCCGGGTCGGGCAAAATCATTTCTGTGCATTCTAGATTTTGCCTGATTTCACATCAATATCGCCGTTGCGCTTTTGTGTTCAGCGTTCTCCGCGGCTGCTAGCCAGACGCTCAGCAACAATACCGTAGACGGAGGGATTAAATACCAGTCCGACATGCGTTCCGGACACTGAGAAGTCCGATTCGGGGCGGTCTGTCTTGCAATATCGCCAGTCCACGACTCCATCGCCCTCGCTGTAAACAGCGGTTTCTGCTACCGACCCGGGCATGGTATGTCGCAACGAATTCAGGAAATCGCAAGTGCAGTGCCCCGTGTAGCAGTCTGGAAGTACGTCGCTGCCATGTTTTGCATGGATGCGGCGTCGAACCATTTCAGCCGCGTCCAAAATGCTGCGGTGGGCCACTGTACCGCGAAATGGCGCACCTAAGGTAATAACCGAAGCGACATCTGATGGCCGCTGCGCGGCTATGGCGCGAGCGATTATCCCACCCAGACTGTGACCGATCAGATGGACTTTGCGCCCGGATGTGGCCAACGCTTTCTCGATGGTCGCATTCAGTTGCTGTTTGATCAGGAGGTTCGGGCACTCAGTGTTGAAACCTATGCCGGAAAAGAATGGTTTGTATCCAATTCTCGCCAGCCATTGATGCAAAGGTGCCAAATAGGCATCCGGACAAAGAAAAGCAGGAAGGAGAATGACTGCGGAACCGTCGCCGTGCGGTATTCCTAGACCGTAATACAAGGGCGCGGCATGCAGCAGAACCAACTCGGCCGCAAACAGTACCTCGCCTAGAATGGGAACGTTAGCTTCTTGATATTCCCGAGTGCGGATAGGGGAGCCGCCATCCTTCGCTACAACGTGGGTTCTTCTCATTCGACAGTGTCCTACTGTACGTGAAAACCCGGTCTTCCACAATGATGGTTTTCCCCAAGTTCCCGCACACGTAAACCTTAGGTCGGACGTTGACAAGCAGGTATGTACGGATCACGATTCACAAAGGTCCGAGCTCATGGTGCTCACTGTAAAGCCTGTGCAATTGAACCCGAAGACGTTGGAATCCTTTGATGCTTACATTCACAACGCTGAAACGGAGATGGAGCAGAGTTTGAGCGGCTCATTCCTCTGGTCTCAGCAGGCACCAGAGCGAGCTCAGGTCGTCGATCAGGGGCAAGTGGTGGCGCAATTTTGGTACGGCGAAGGACCTGTTAAGGTTCCGAAGGGTTTAATCCACGACTGGATCGCTGCGACGTTCATTCCTGATTCGAATATCCAAGAGATACTTGCAGTGATCCAGGACTACGACAACCACAAGAACACCTACAAACCTGAAGTAATCGATTCGAGACTCATCAGCCGTGACGGTAACGATTTCCAAGTTTACCTGCGGCTTCTAAAAAAGAAGATCATTACGGTTGTCCTCGATACTGATCACGAGGTGCATTATTGCCCCGTGGACAAAACGCGCTGGGTTTGCCGCTCGTACACAACCAGGATTGCAGAAGTGGAAGATGCCGGAACCCCGGACGAGCGAGTCTTGGAGCCTGACACGGGCTACGGATTCCTATGGCGCTTGTATTCCTATTGGCGATTCGAGGAGCGCAATGCCGGTCTAGTTGTTGAATGCCGAGCCATCTCGCTGACACGTGACGTGCCATTTGGACTGGGATGGGCCATTGAACCGATCATAGAAAAGCTCCCGAAGGAATCGATCGTGAACACCCTCGAAGCTACCCGTCAAGCGCTGCATCGCGAGGCTGGATAGTTCCCGTACACCGTATCAGGCTGAGTTTGCTAAAGCTAGAAATGATGCGAGCACAGCGTCCCAGCATCTCCTGGGAGTGCGCTTTTATCCGACCGGGCCTGTTATTTCGAGGATGGTCGGCAATTGGGAAGTTAACTTCTGGTTTGTCCGTGACTCTGGACAGAGGGGGGAACCACCCTAACCAGGCATTGCTCACTGAGACGCAAGGCTACTTCAAATATTTGTCCAGCCATTCCAGCCAGACGCGGTATATGTCGGACTCGTGCACGGGATAGTCGTCGGGCCAGTGTCCGTGTATTGGAAGGGCAATGAATTTAACAGTGACGCCGTTGTCCTTAAGCGCGTGGTACATCGCGTAGGAATTGGTGATGGGCACGGTTGGGTCACCGGTGTCGTGAAGGATCAGAGTGGGCGTTGTGATGGCGCCCGCATAGGTTATGGGCGATTGTTCCTCGTAGGCTTTTGTGTACTCCTTCTTCCAGGGCGAGCCGCCGAACTGGAACCCCTCGATGATGTTGTAATCCGAGGAATTGTATTGGGTGGCCCGGCTGTTCGGGGCCGCGCCAGAAACGGCCGCTTTCCAAGTGTGGTAGTGGCCGATCAGCCACGACGTCATGAAACCGCCATAAGACCAACCGGAAACGCCGATGCGCGATTCGTCGATGAAACCCTGTTTCTCGAGAGCGGCCATTCCGGCCATGATGTCGCGTCCGGGTCCGTCCGCCGCATCGTTCATGACGGCTCGCGTGTACTTGTTGCCGAGGTTGTCGCTGCCGCGATAGTTCGGCTCGAAGACCAAATAGCCGTGCGACGCCAATAGCTGAGGAAAAAAGTCAAAGCTCGCAGTGGAGGCCTCCTGCGGGCCGCCGTGAATGTAAAGAACGAGTGGGTATTTCTTGTCGCGCGAGAAGTTTGGAGGATACACCACGACGCCATCTTCGGCGAAGGCATCCGGCCCTTTCCATTCGAAGCCGTCGGTACGGCCGAGGTCAAGAGCCGCGATCCCGTGATTGAAGTCGGTGAGGCGTTTGAGCTTTGCATCCGGTGACGCAAGGTAGTAGAGCTCGGTCGGTTGAGTGGGCGAGCTCCCTGTGAAAGCAATCGAGCCGTCTTTGCCCACGGCCGCGTCCGGCTCCAACCAATAAAGCCAAGAAGGATTGGCGTCGCCGATGTCGAGCTTTCTGGCGGCACCATCGAGCGGCTGAATCCAGATGACCGTCCGTGTGCCGTCGTTCCCGCTAACCAAGAGCGATTTGCCATCTGGCATCCAGATGGCGACCTGGACATTGCGATCAAGCGAGCGTGTGAGATCAGTTCCCTCGCCGCCAGTGAAGGAGGGGGTAACAAAAATCTCATTCTCACTGTTGCTGAAATCCCCGTCCCGCGGGAACAAGTACGCGATCTTTGAGCCATCGGGTGAGACGAGGCCGAAGCTTTCGAATGAAGTGCGTTTCGTCAGTTGGCGGATTTGTCCGCTGTCAACGTCCAGAATCTCGACGAGCGTTTGAGCGGCATCGCCGGAGTGCGGGTCGGCCTGGCGAATAAAGCAGATATGCGTTCCGTCCGGCGACCACGAAAGCGGGGAGGGGGGAGCAAACCCCTCGGTCTTTGCCACGCTCCAGTCGCCGGACGTGAGGCGCTTCGCCGTGCCGCCTAAGGCAGAAACCAGCCAGATGTGCGAAGGAGTGGGAGCGAAGGTAGCGAGAAAATCGTTGTCGCCCACCTCAAAAAGGTCATGGTGCTTTTCGCTCTCCCCCTTATTGGGGGGGTCGTCCGGCGAGACAAAGGCCAAGAAGGAGCCGTCCGGGCGCCAGGAAAACTGCTCAACGCCCAATGGCGCAGAGGTGATTTGCTGCGGTTCGACGCCCTTCATGGGCAGCACGAAGATTTGCGCAGCGGCTTTCTTTTCTTCGCCAGCTTCCGCAAGGAAGGCGAGCCGGTCGCCGGAGGGCGACCACTGTGGCGAGTCCAATCCTTTGCGGATGTTGGTGAGTAGCCGCTGCGCACCTGTTGCAACGTCCACGAGCACAAGCTGGCTGTCGTGACGGTCTCCCTCCCAATTCACACGGGAAACGAGGATCACGACCGACCTTCCATCTGGCGAGATTGCCGGACTGGAGACAGTGACGATTTTCTGAAGGTCACCCAGCTCTATCTTTCGAGCCTGCGCCTTTGCCCGACCGGGCGCAGTGAGGGCAACGAGCACCGCTATGATTTCGAGAATCGCACGTCGCAGAAGTTGAGCCGAGCCTCTCGCTCTTGCATGCGCAGCCATAACTTCATCCCCCGCGCTAGTAAGAATGTTAAATCGACACTGTCTCACCAATCTGAGTCGTAGCGCCCACATCGTACGCTGCCCCTGGCCTAGAAACAACAAAGCTTCCGGATCGTCGGCGATCCTTACGTTGGGATTACTTCAGGGTTGCCCGTCATCCGCACGCAATCAGCGAGCGATTGCCGATGTAGGTTCTAACTTCCAGCGTGCCGACGCCAAGAATCCGCAATACGCCTGGGCTATCGGCCTGTGGGCAGGCATTTTGTGTATCATTTACTGCGCATTCCAAGGCTGGGCATCATTTATGTGTCCTTTGCGTAGGTTGATTTGTGTATTCGCGTTCGCATTCGCAACTCATCTATGCTCTGCGACCGAGCATATTCTCTTTACGCGGGAAGGCCCGACGCAAGGCAGGCTATTCATTTCTAACGGCGATGGCTCCGGTGAACAGGCTCTAACGCAGCCGGGGTCGCTCGACTACAATCCCGCATGGTGTCCGAAAGGGGATTGGATCGTCTTCACGTCAGAACGAGACGGCCCGGCGAACCTGTATCGCATTCACCCGAACGGTACTGAGCTCCATCGGCTGACGGAGGATCCCGCGTATGACGATCAAGCCGCCTGCTCGCCCGATGGTAAAGGGGTCGTGTTTGTTACTACGCGGGCCGCGGGAACCGCCAATCTCTGGATTCTCGATTTGGCAACGCGCAAGACCCGGCCACTGACTTCCGGCCACGGCGGCGACTTCCGCCCTGCCTGGTCTCCCGACGACAAGTGGATCGCGTTTTCCTCGGACCGACAGAGCGATCTGCCGGCAGCGAAAGGCAGATGGGAACGCCTGCATTTGGTCGACATCTACCTTATCCATCCCGACGGGAGCGGCCTGAAACGTCTCACTGAACATGGCAACTTCTGCGGTACCCCGAAGTGGACCTGGAATAGCAACAGCGTGATCGTTTATTGCATGTCTGCGGAGGAAACCTATAAATACCGCGAACCCGATGGCGAAGACGGTGAAACCAGGATCGTGCAGATAGACATTGCCACCGGTGCAACGAAACCCATCGAAACTGGTCCGGGCGTCAAGATCTCTCCCTCGGTGCTGCCTTCCGGCGAGATCGCGTATGTTCGCCGCGATACCTCAGCACACGGAGTTTTCTATGCGAACGGCAAGTCGGGTCCTGGAGGCCCAGATTTGCACTCCCCTTCGTGGTCTCCGGACGGCACCCATCTCGTCTAAAGCCGATACGAAAGGAAGCACACCCTCGAACCAAGGAAGCTCTGGAGCCGGAACTCCGATTACGAACTTTACACAACGACATTCTTGCCCGCATACGATCCGACTGGTTTGCACCTTGCGCTAACGGACTGGAATCAAGACGACACCACCAGCCTCTTCATCATCGATGAAGGAAAGCCTGCCCGCGCGATCTTGAATTGGAAAGAAGTGATGCTAAGTCCACATTGGTCTCCCGACGGACGCAAAATTGTCTTTGGGATGGGCCGCTTTGTCAGGTTCACGGGAGCGGAGAAATCTAACGATCCCAAGCATGGCGATGATCAGGTCGGCGTCGTCAATGCCGACGGATCGGAATTTGACGTCATCACGTCTGGCCCGAACAGCAATGCCTTTCCATCGTTCTCGCCCGATGGCAAGCTCATCGTCTACCGCACAAACGGTCCTGATGGGGAAGGGCTGCGCATCATGAATATCGAGGACCGTTCGGTCACGGTGCTCACGAACGACTACGACAATTTCCCGGTCTGGTCTCCGCGCGGTGATTTGATCGAGTTCACTCGCAAGGTCGACCAGTATTTCGAAGTGTTCACGATCCAGCCGGATGGCAAGAATGTGACCCAGTTGACTTATACTCGCGGGAACGACACTCACGCGTCCTGGTCGCCGGACGGAGAACGCATCGTGTTTACGAGCTCAAGGATGGGGTTCAAGGACGAAGCCCTCTACACAGGGGCGGCGCAGCCTTACGGTGAGATCTTCGTGATGAAGTATGACGGTACCCAAGTCGAGCAGCTCACCGATAACCAGTGGGAAGACGGCGGACCCGCGTGGCAGCCGCATAAGACTAATCCGAACGCAGCGACAGCTCCCGGCCGACACTGAATCGGACCCAGCAGTTTGTCGGCAAACCTTACCTTACAGGGTTATGTCAGGTTTGCCCGTCATCCACCAAAGGGTCGGCTTTCCCCCCTCTTGTGAGATGTCCGCTCTGCTCGTGCTAAACTAAAAATCCATGCCGCAGTTTGTGATTGAACGGGAAGTGCCTGGAGCGGGCAAGCTTTCGGACTCCGAACTCCGCGAACTCTCGATGCGTTCTCTCGAAACGCTTCGAGGAATGGGCCCGCAGATTCAGTGGCTGCATAGTTACGTGACCGAAGACAAGGTCTACTGCGTTTACCTTGCCCCTGACGAGAACACCGTACGAGAGCATGCCCGGCGCGTTGGAATTCCGGCAGACCGCGTTTCGGCGGTGCGCCGGCTCATCGATCCTGTGAACCTGCAGTAGGCGAGCGACGCTCCTGTAGGCAATATTGCACAGCGCTCTCGATGCTCATCGCGAACCCCTGTGCCCATGCTGCTTCGCCATCTCCTTTATTCATCGATTTCCAAGTAGAGTTGAGACTTTGATCCAGCTTCGACTCCTCTGCCTGTTGCAGCGGGACGCCGATCACTCGCCGCACGTGTGCCGCTGCGCCCGCCAACATGAGGGCGCGTTTTGCTTGGCCTTGGCTGGCAGCCAGGCACGCGGTTCCTTCCAGCACGCGAGCCACCCCGCGCCGGTGTCGGAGTTCGGAGAATAGCTCTAGAGCCTCTCGATACGCTGTTTCTGCCGGCTCGAAGTTGCCCTGCTCGCAATAGATCGCTCCCAAATCCGCCAGAGAGCGAGCGGAACCCCAGCGGTCGCCGGTCTCGCGAAAGGCCTTCAGTGCGCGTTCGTAAGACTCCCGTGCAGCAACGAGATCGCCCTGTTCGCGGGCAATGTCCCCCTTCTGATTAATAGACCAGGCGGCGCCGCTGCGGTCCCCCAGTTCCGCAAAGTTGATGATGGCTTCCTCGAGCAGTAATTGCGCTCTCGTATAATCGCCTTGCACCTTCAGGACGTTGGCGAGGTTGTGCAAGGAACGTGCGGTTGATACAGAATCCGAGAGCGTACGCCAGTACACCAAGCTTTTTTCGAAATGGTTTCGTGCGCGCTCGTTGTCTCCACGATCGCGGGCGTTCACCCCCAAAGCATTCAGCGATGCTGCGATTCCCCGGCGATCTCCCTGCGTCTCATAAAGGTTGAGGCTCTGCTGAAGAAAACCCTCAGCGGCTGCGAAATCACCTTGCGCGGTCGAAAGTGCGCCAAGGAAAATGCAGATCTTGGCGCGTTCGTGCTGGTGATGAGTGTTGGTAAGCTCCAGGATGGATTCAAGCCGAGTGCGGCCCTCGCTCAGGTGTTCGCGCATGTCCCAGAACCGGAATAGAGCCATGGAAAGCCGCAACGTCCATTCCACCGAGTGCGTTTGCAGGAGCCAATCTAGTGCAGCTCGATAATTGTCGATCTCGAGGTCGCAGCGTCTCAGCCATGCCGAACGCTCCGCCGGACTTAGCTCCGGGTTGCCTTCCTCCGCGAGCACCAGGCAATACGCAGCATGAGCGCGCCGTGTAGGCAGCTCTTCCCCGCTCGCAGAGAGTCGCTCCAGGGCGTATTCGCGGATGGTTTCCAACATCGTGAAACGCGACTCCGCTTCCGGGCGGTCCGCGCGCTGAATCAGGTTCTTATCAACCAGAGACGATAGGCCGTCAAACAAATCAATGCCAAGATCGCGACCAGTATTACAGACCGCTTCCGTTGCTTCCAGCGTGCCGCCCCCGATGAACACTGCAAAGCGGCGGAACAGCGCTTGCTCGCCTTCATTTAGCAGCTCGTGACTCCAATCAATCGTGTTACGCAGGGTCTGCTGGCGTTCTGGAAGGTCAAGCGCACCTCCCGTCAGCAATTGCAGCCGGCTCTGCAGGCGTCCGAGGATGGCGCTGGGTGACAGCAGCTTGGTCCTAGCAGCGGCTAACTCAATGGCGAGGGGCAGTCCGTCGAGGCGCAAACAGATGTCGCGGATCGCTGGCGCGTTCTCTGGAGTCACTGCGAAGTTCGGCCGCACGGCCGTCGCGCGTTGCACGAACAGCTGAACGGCTGAACTCTCCTCCAGAGGAGCCACCGGAAATTCCTGCTCTCCGTATATGTGCAGGCAGGCCCGGCTGGTGACCATCACTTTTACGCCCGGGCAGGCTGCCAGCATCTCGGCAACCAAGGTTGCGGCTGCGAGCACCTGCTCGAAGTTATCCAATACGAGCAAGAATGGATCTGAATCCTGCAGGCGCTCACGAATGAGTTCTACCATCGTACGATTGGGTGCCTGTTGCAGGTCCAGAACCTTTGCAATAGCCGTCTCAACTAGTTCTGGGCGACTAAGAGATGCCAGGCCGACGAATTGAACTCCGCCCGGAAACTTCGCCGCGATAGCGGACGCCACAGCGATGGCTAGCCGTGTTTTTCCCGCGCCGCCCGCGCCGGTCAGGCTCAAGAGGCGAATATCCCCTTTGAGCAAGAGGTCGGCTGCTTCGCGCACCTCTCGCTCGCGGCCAATGAGGGGAGTCCGGGGCGTAGGCAGGTCTACTTGATTGGCCAACTTCGAGAAGGACGACTCGCGACTGGATTCAATCGCCGCGCGACCGCTTGCCGCCGGCACTGATCGTGTGACCTGCGCCGCGAACAGGTATCCCCGCCGAGGCACAGTCTTCAGCAACTGCTGCTCGCGGTCTTCAAGGGCGCGCCGCAGTTCGACCGTGCATTGAACCAGTGAGTCGTCGGTGACGAAGGTGTCAGGCCAAACCGCCTGGATCAACTCCTGCTTTCCGATGAGCCGGCCCGGATTTTCCACGAGGTACTTGAGTGCCTCATAGACCTTCGGGCGAAGCTTGACCTCTTCTCCCCCCTTTAGCACGGTTCCCCGCGCCACATCCAGCGTGAATTTACCGAAGTGATACATAGACGCGCCGGTTTCCCCCGGAATTCCTGTAAGGACGAATGCTTCCTCTTCCTAATTCTTTTGGTGTTCTTTTGGCGTTGTTTCGTTACATCGTCGACCCACACTTGCTACCTTGACCCTGGCGACGCGGATATGGCATCGACAGCTAGTCTCAGGCCACGACGAAGAGCCTCAACCGCTTCCGTGCGGATTTTAGCAAAGCTGTCGTGGCCGTAGAGATGGCCGTACCCGCTGAGGCCGTAAATTACAGCGGCTCAAGGAGATATTCACATGAGTACAGCGCAAGCTCCAACTCTCAGCATGGACAAACTGAACGCTTTCATTGGACAGTTCGTGACCGACCTCGGTGCTTCCGTTCACGCCGGGATGGTTGTGATTGGTGAAAAACTCGGCCTGTATAAAGCCCTGGCTACAGGACCAATGAGTCCGGCTGAACTGGCCGCGAAAACTGGTACCGACGAGCGCTACCTGCGGGAATGGTTGGCGTCGCAAGCGGCCGGTGGCTACATCAGTTACGACGAAAAGACGAACAAGTTCAGCCTCACCGAAGAACAAGCCTTCACTCTCGCGCACGAAGACAGCCCGGCTTACTTGCCAGGCGCGTTCGAACTTGCGTTGGGCTCGCTTGCCGCAGTACCACGTATCGCTGAGTCGTTCCGGACCGGCGCGGGAATGGGCTGGCACGAGCACGCCGACGGCGTTTTTCATGGCTGCGAAAAGTTCTTCCGGCCGGGCTACGCCGCCAATCTCGTGAGCTCATGGATCCCATCTCTCCATGATGTAAAGCGCAAGCTCGAAGCCGGGGCACGAATCGCCGACGTCGGCTGTGGCAAGGGCGCTTCGACAATCCTCATGGCTAAGGCGTTCCCTAAATCGCAGTTCTTCGGATTTGACTACCACGACAAGTCCATTGAGGCAGCTCGCGAAACTGCAAAGCGGGAAGGTGTAGCCGATCGGGTCACGTTCGAGGTCTCGAAGGCAAAGAGCTATCCCGGAAAAAATTATGACTTCGTTGCCGTGTTCGATTGCCTACACGATATGGGCGATCCGGTCGGCGCGGCAGCGCACGTGCGGGAGTCCCTGGCCAAGGACGGCACGTGGATGATCGTCGAACCCTTCGCAAACGATCAATTGAAGGACAATCTGAATCCCGTCGGCCGCGTCTATTACTCGTTCTCGACTCTGCTGTGTACGCCTTGCTCGCGTTCACAGGAAGTCGCGGCGTGTCTCGGAGCGCAGGCCGGCGAGAAACGTATCCGGGAGGTCGTAACGGCTGCCGGATTTAGCCGCTTCCGCCGTGCTACCGAGACCCCGTTCAATATTGTGTACGAGGCGCGACCATAAGGGCCACCTCCATTAACCGGGCGGCATCCAGTCATGTCCGCCCGGTCGATTGCGTCGTAGAATGTTGCGCAACAAATATTGGTCCGAGGGCATATGGTTCCAACTCGCAAAGCAACCCTTGCCAGGAAGGCTCCGCAACGGCATCTCAACTCTGCTAGTGCAAACCCCGCAGTCGCTCAGCGTGCATTTGAAAGCCCTCTAACCGAGGATATGCTGACGCGCTTCGATTCTCGCGCGGCCACCTATGATCGCGAAAACCGATTTTTCGATCAGGATTTCGAGGAACTGCGCGCGGCAAAGTATCTCATCTTACCTGTGCCTTCCGAGTTCGGCGGTCCTGGGTTGAGCCTGGCCGAAGTATGTCGCGAGCAACGACGCTTGGCATACTTCGCACCCGCCACCGCTCTTGCCGTCAACATGCATCTTTATTGGGTCGGCATTGCTGCTGATCTCTGGCGGCGGGGTGACACATCGCTCGAATGGATGTTACGCGACGCCGCGGCTGGAGAGATTTTTGCCGCCGGACACGCCGAAAGCGGTAACGACATTCCAGTGCTGCTTTCGTCATGCAAGGCGGAGCGTGTTGAGGGCGGGTACCGCTTCACGGGACGCAAGCAGTTTGGCAGCCTGACACCCGTGTGGACGCGCCTTGGCCTTCACGGCATGGAAATCAGCAACGCATCTCAGCCCAGAATCGTTCACGCTTTCATGCCGCGGGACAGTTCCGGATACATCATTAAAGAGACTTGGGACGTTCTCGGCATGCGCGCGACCCGTAGCGATGACACAGTTCTCGAGAACGTCTTCGTTCCGGATCGCTTCATTGCTCGGATTGTTCCCGCCGGGGGCGCCGGTATTGATGCCTTCGTGCTCTCGATTTTTGCCTGGGCTTTGATGGGCTTCGGCAACATTTACTACGGGCTGGCCAAACGGGCTCTAGACAAGACCATTGCTGCGGCAAAGAGCAAGCACTCGCTCGCTGTGTCCCGCACGATGGCGTACCATCCCGAGCTCCAGCACGCAATTGCGCAGATGGTGATAGAGATGGAATCTATCGGTCCGCATCTCGACCGTATTGCGGACGATTGGTCAAATGGGGTGGACCACGGCGCGGAATGGCCGGCGAAAATCTTCGCGGCGAAGTATCGAGCGGTGGAAGGGTCGTGGCGAGTTGTCGATCTTGGTCTCGATATCGCAGGCGGTGCCGGCATCTTCCGCTCGCTCGGATACGAGCGCCTGCTGCGGGATGCGCGACTAGGACGCATTCATCCTGCCAATGCCTTCCTGACGCACGAAGTGGTTGCGAAAACCGCTCTCGGCATCAGCTTGGACGAGCAGCCTCGCTGGGGCTAAAGACGTTCACGCTGCACTGAAAACCTTCGGCATAAATCGCTTCGAAACGAATGCTTTAGTGCAGTAGCGCTGTAAGCTCAATGCGGCTCTCTGAATGAAGCGTTTGTTTCCCGTTGGTCGGCTGACCTTACCTTAGAAGATTAGGGAAGAGTGGCCCGTTATCCAACCCGAATCCGAAACAGTCATTCCCGTTGATGGCCGGTATCGCCTGATAGCGTGAGTTGACTATTGCAGCTTCGCGAACTCGGTCTTCGCTTGCTTGAGGATGGGGATGTCCGGGTCAGCATGCTTCCAGTCCGCAAAGAATGTCCCGTAGGCCGCGCGGCTTTTGGCACGATCTCCCAGCATTCCATACGCACGCGCCAAACCCAGTTGCGAAACAATTAGGACGGAGCTCTGAGGGGACACTCCGCGATGCGCCAGAACCGCGCTGAATTCCACGGCGGCGTCCGCGGGGCGCCGGAGGCGAAGGTAAGTTAATGCGCGAATGTAATTCGGAAAAAACTCTGCTGCCGCACCGAACTCGAAAGGCTTTACTCCATCAAGAGTGTGCAAGGCGGCATCGGCTTGATTAAGGTTCAACTGAGACGCGGCCAGCGCGAGCGGCCCATCCAGTTCATTCAGAAGCGTATCAGCAGGATGTTCACGAACCATGTCGTTGATGATCTTCTGGGCTTCGTGTTCTTCGCCACTGACGAGCATCACTCGCGCTGCTTGCTCTTTAACCGCTCTTGCGTTCGACAACTGAAGCGCTCGGCTGATCGTTTTCCTCGCGGCCGAGCCATCACCGTACAAAGCTTCGCCACGAACGAGTTGGAGGAGCATGTGAGCAGCAGACTCCGACATTCCAGATCCGGACGATAGGTTTACTCCATGTTCCGTCCGTTGTCGGGCGCTTTCCAGGCGACCGTCACCAAGGTCAATCGATGCCAGGAAAGCGATTGCGGTGGGATCGTCCACCTGTTGTTCTATCCAGTTCCGCTCCTTTTCAAGCGTCGCCTGATCGGACCGGAGCATCGCAACCTCAAAGCGTGCTCGGTGTTGATGAAAACTTAATTCTTGATCTGTACCGATTTGCCGGAGAACGGCATCTGCCTCGTCATAAAGCCCTCTTTCGCAGAGCTCGAACGCAAGGTTCGAGAATGCATGCGGTAAATCGGGAAAAAGTTCTTTGTTCTTCTGAAACTCGGCAGTCGCTTGCTCATGCATCGCAAGATCTGAGTAAAGAACTCCCAATTGATTGCGGGGCGCAAACTCGTTCGGCTCGAGCCGTTCCCAGGTCTGCAAGGCGTCAATAGCCCGGTAGAGCTCCCCGGTGACGTCCCTATAGTAGCCCGCCTCCACGCCGGCCTTTTCACTTTCGGGAAGCTTTTCCCGCAAGTCGAAGGCGTGCTTGAGGTCGTCCACTGCATGTTCCGTTTCGTGCAGATTGTGATCGGCAAGCGCCAGCTCTTGCCAAGCATCCACAAATTCGGGGTCCAGTTGAGTCGCGCGGCGCAGCATTACCGCGCTTTGCTTCATCTGCGTTTGGTACAGCCTCACACCCATCAGGTACGCCTGGTACGCGTCCAACGATGCAGTAGGCAAAGGCGCTGGCGCTTTGCCGGCGGAGTTTGCCGCGCTGTCGGAAAGCTGCAGCCGAGTTGATGCAGCCAACTGGCTCGCCGCACGCATTACATCGTTTTTGTCGCTCGCCTCGCCGTGTTGTTGCACCACAATTTCGCCGGAGTCGCATCGCCGCACGGTGAGGCCAAGTTCGTAACCACCACCCTGCTGTTGGATGTCTCCATCCGTGAACAACTTTCCTTTCTCGCGCTCGCACGCCTGCTGGGCAATTTCCGGAGTAAAGCGTTCTTGCGGATTCCTGCGTGCGCTCGCTAGTAGCCGTGCCAGCATATCGATGTCGGAATCAACAACTCGCACCGCCGGCGAGCGGTTCAATTCGTTAGCTGTAATGTCAAGCAACACGCCGTCAAAGACTGTGTCACCGGTCGAATTGGTAAATTCCGCGACATACAGCGTCGCGCGGCCATTCGCAGGCAGAGCTGAGCGCGAGCGGTATTTGTAAATGCCGATCCCTATTGCAGCCAAGACGGCAAGCGCAGCCGTCCAGATCATCCAGTTCCGAATCACGGGACGGGGATGCAGAGCTGTCTTCGAGCCGCTCAGCTTTTGTGGGGGCACTATTAGTTCCGATTCCGTATCGCGCTTGACCCGTTGCAGGTCGGCGCGGATGTCGGCAGCATGCTGGTATCGCAGCCCCGCGTCCTTCTCCAGCGCCTTGAAGATCACCGCCTCCATAGCCTGTGGAACGTGCGCATTAACTTGGGCAGGCGGAATCGGCTCATGGTGGAGTATCGCGCCGCAAATTTCCCCGGCGCTGGCTCCATCAAATGGGGGCTTACCAGTCGCCATCTCATAAAGCACCGCCCCGTAAGAGAACAAGTCGGTTCGGGCATCCAGTTCCTTCGCCCTTACCTGCTCCGGCGACATGTACGCCACTGTCCCCAACAAAGCGCCCTCGCTCGTCAGCTGTGAGACGTCAGAATCGAGCGAAACGGTCAACGAATCGCTTCCAGCAGAAGCAGGTTTAGCTAATATTTTTGCCAGCCCGAAGTCGAGGATCTTGGCGTGACCAGACTGAGTAACAAAGATGTTTGCTGGCTTGATATCGCGGTGGATAACTCCGGCGGCGTGAGCGGCACCGAGTCCATCAGCGATTTCAATGGCCAGCGGAAGCAAAGCCTCCGCCTCCATCGGGCGCCAGCCGATGCGATGCTTTAGGGTAACGCCGTGCAAAAACTCCATGGCGATGAACTGGCGGTCTTCGTGATGACCGATTTCATAGACAGTACAAATGTTGGGGTGGTTGAGGGCGGAAGCAGCTCGAGCTTCGCGACGAAAGCGTTCCAGGGCCTGCGGATTCTGGGCTACGTTATCAGGAAGGAATTTCAGAGCCACGAAGCGCCCAAGGTCGGTGTCCTCGGCTTTGTAAACCACGCCCATGCCACCGCCACCGAGTTTCTCGACGATGCGGTAGTGCGAGATGGTTTCGCCGATCATTGGGCTGGAATCTTAGGACTACAGGTAGGGCAAGTCAATGAAGGTTTGGAAGTTGGCGGACCCACGGATCACTAACGAAAGCGCGCCTTTGTGATCACAAAACAGGCCCGTTGGTGAATAGTCGGCAACTCTTAGCTTCGGACTATTTCAGGGTTGCCCGTGATCCGTCCGGAGAAGGCTCTTTCCCTGAGCAGGATTTCGAGAGTTCACTTCCCCGCCGTGTCGAAATCTGCGAGCTTAGCGAAGTACTAGCCTTTACAAACTGCCGTGAACGCCCAATTATCGCGACATTAACGAGAATCTCAGCGACCGAAACTGTAACGTAAAGTGAAGCGCGCCTGAACCGGTTCGACCGGGTGCATAACCCTTGTAAATGCCGCGTTCGCATTCACAACGTTCGCAACCTGCTCCTGCCCTGCCAGTGTTGTTGGCGAAGTTGCCGGCAACCCCAGCCCGGCTGCCGGTGTTATTTGCGACACATAAGCGTAGTCGACGTCGTGATCCCGGCGGTTGAACAAGTTCAAAACTTCTCCCACAAGGCTCCAGTTCTCGTTGATCTTATAAGTGGTTCCCAGGTTGACCAACGCCGTAGAGGGTGAGGTATAAATTCCGTCGGACGTCAGAGGACGCGGGCCAAAGTAGCGCAGACGCAAAGTCGCTGAAAAGCGTTTGTAATTTTGGAGTGTGGCGCCCGCTGCAACGACCCACCGAACGGCTTCGGGCACCTCCTTGCCGTACGGGTTTTGCAGGTAAGCACCGCCCCCGACCGGAATAAGCCCAAAGCAATTCGAGTTTCTTGCGCAAAGCTGCTGGCTGCCGGCTGGAGTGGTGTAGTAGAACGTCGAATCGAATGGATCGTTCTGGGTAAAAATGGAGCGGGAGTCTGCAAAATCAGCGTCAAAAACCAAATGTTCCGTTGGCGTGTAATAGTTCCCCAGTTCTATGCCATAGCGGTTGCTCGACTCAAGCGAGGGAGTCGTGCCGCCGGTGTCGCCATCCTGCAGCAGTTCGGAATTACTGTGGAGATACCAAATTTCAACCGTGCTTTGCAGTTGCGGGACAGCCGCGGTGCGCACGCCGACTTCCGCACCTTTCGTTTCAACGAGGAAGGGAATTTTAATGGGGTTCGGCGTGTTGTAGTAAGGATAGTCCGGGGAAACCGGTTCATACAGTTGCGTCGAGCCACGCACGTCGTTGGTGTGATAACTGAATCCACCCTGTATATAGAGTTCCGTATTGGCCCCCGGATCGAAGATCAAACTTGCTTTCGGGCTGGGCAGGAATTTGGTGATCGACCTGTTGGTATTGGGATTGAAGTTGCCAGGATAGGGATCGTTGGGATAGTCGGGGTTGGTGGGGTTGCTAAAGCTCGTAATGACGCCGTCCCCGAAATCGCCGCGAAAAGCAAGAACAGAGCGGAATCTCTCGCCCCACTGGATTTTACTTGTCACCCAGGGACTCACTATCCTCTCCGTAAATTTATTCAAGTCCGTGTCCGCAGGCAAAACCGCGACCTCATCGAGGGCAGAGGGCACATCAAGATAATTAGCTGTATAGAAGGTTTTGTCTGTGCGGGCGCGATCTTCCGTGCGGAAAAGGCCGTTGTGGATCCAATCGTTACGGAGCTGCACGCCGAAGGTGGTTTCAGTCTGGCGGCCGAGGAATTGGCCGAAAATCGTATGGCGTAGGTCGAACCCAGCCACCCAGCGCCTATCCTGCTGCTCGAACTGGTCCCCTTTATAGGGATCGACCAGGTAATAGGTGAAATCGGAGAAGAGATTGAGATCGTAATAGAACCCGTAGGCCATGAGTTTCGTCTGCGAGTTTTCGCCCTTGTGATGCCATTCCCCCTGCAAGCTATAACGCTGCGATCTGCCACCGTCTGTCGGGCTGAGTGAGCCGAAGAAACCGACGACGGGTATGGCCGTATAGGGGAGCTGATCGCTCGAGTTCCATCGCGCTCCATCGTAAGCGCGGGTCGTTACGCTGAAACCGTTGGCGTTGTCACCCTGGCTGTAGGTCAAGAGGCCGTTGAACTTGTAGTAATTGTCCGGATGCACCCATGGGCCGCCATCGTGGTACGCCTCTCCGCCATATAGCAAGTTGCCCTTGCCAAGCTTTTGCGATACGCCGAAAACGAACCGCGCAAACTGGTACATGCCGCCGTCGACCTGGACGAAGTTTCGGGGCAGCGTCTTGAAATACACCACTTGAGCATTTCCCGCGGAGCCGTAGTCGCCGACATCGGCGTAATAAGGACCTTTCTCGGCATCCACCCGCTCGACAAACTCCGGAATAACGGTGTTCATGTCCGAATAGCCCTCGCCGTGCGCGTGCGATGGCAAGTTCAGCGGCATGCCGTCCAGGAAGATGGCGAAGTCCGTGCCGTGGTCGAGATTGAAGCCGCGCATGAAATACTGGTTGGCCTTGCCGCCGCCGGCGTGTTGCGTGATGATGAGACCGGGAAGCGCCTCGAGAATCTCTCCCGAGCGAAGCAGCGGACGATTTTTAAGTTCCTCCGCACCTACCGTTACCTGCCCGGCGGAAGCGGCAACTCCGACAAGGTCATCCGCACGGCCCTGCACATTGATGGTAGTGCTCACGGCGCTCACAGCCAGAGAAATGCGCAGCGGAACAGGCGCCTGAGTGGTCTCTATGGTGACGGGAGTTTCTTTGGCTTCAAAATTGGGACTGGATACCGCCAGTCGATAATTGCCGGCAGGGAGTCCAGAAATCGTGAAGGAGCCATTGCTGTCCGAGTGTGCTGTTTTTTGCACCGTACCGTCCGCGCTCCGAAGCTGCACTGTCGCCCCGGCAATCACGGCACCTGACGTGTCAACGACGGTTCCTGACAGCTGAGGCGGATAAGCCTCACTGGTGGCGACCGGGCGACCCTGTGAAGCGACAATCGGATCGTAAACAGCTATATCTTGCGCTACAGATAAGGTAGGCGCTATGAGAGGCGGGAAGACGGCCATCCAACCGATGCGCGTCGGGCGGTTGGAGTACCGAAAGCTCCGAAGATGGGAAGCTCCAACAAGCCTGTTACAAATAGAGTGAGGAGAAGGCGGAGATGGGATTCTGATTCTAGTTCCCGGCATAATACGTTTTATCCAGTCGTGCTACTTTGATATTACGAATTTACAGATCATGCTACTGAATCGGACGTTTTGTAAAGGGCCGAGCGCACAATTGCCTGTCATTTCACGGGGCCGGTTGCTCCGTGGTCGAATCGCCCTTAGGTGTACCGCTATTGCAAGTCTGTTTTCTGGAAGAGGATCAGTGGCGATGACGATGCGGAGAAACCGTATCGGGCGAGCTCATCACCAAGCGCCCGTGCCGAACGCCCTTGGTGCTGATGAGTTTGTCAGCCAATTGTTGAACATCGCGGGAACGGCCCCGCAAAAGCACCACTTCAAGACACGTATCGTGATCCAAATGGGCATGGAGCGTCGATATGACAACTTCGTGATGTTCATGCTGAAGATCAGCGAGCTTCTCGGGAAGAAGCCTAGTGTGGTGGTCATAGATCAAGGTGACGGTTCCGACAACCGGAGCCTTCGAGGCCACAACCGCCGTTCCAACAAGCCGGTCCCGGATCAGGTCCCTAAAGGCTTCTGATCGGTTCTCGTAGCCTTTTTCAGCGATGAACGTATCGAAACGGTCGAGTAGATCTGACTCCAACGACACTCCTATTCTGCTGAGCTGCGCCATGTCCGCCTCGGATAGCAAGAATTACGCTTCAGCGTAGCACACATCGCGAACGAAGTAACACGGCTGGCCCATCCCAGAGATACGGCAAGAAATGTATTCCCGGAGGTAAGATAATTCCCGCGTGCGACATCCTATGCGGCATGTAATGGCGCTTCGCTTTTCCAAAGCGGTTCTCGTTTTTGCAATCGCACTTTTCGACACGATTCTGGTCCTAAACAACATCACAGATTACGGCTCCAACTACGAGTTTGTCAGCCACGTCTTGAGGATGGACTCAACCTTTCCGGGAAACCACGGCATGTGGCGCGCCGTCAATTCGCCGCTAGCACATACGGTCGTCTACATCAGCATCATCGTCTGGGAATCAGTCACTATGCTTCTATGCTGGTGGGCTGGTGTTCGGTTGCTGAAATCGTATCGTGCAGACGGGGCGCAATTCGCCGCTGCGCTCAACGTCGCGGTGATTGCGCTGATGACGAGCCTGCTGA
>JASHQK010000075.1 GCA_030039195.1 Candidatus Sulfotelmatobacter sp. | reverse complement strand
TACTCGCTGAACATTTCGCCGGAGCATCAGCTTTCTTAGGATGGATGCCAAAGGCAAACAGGCCAGCGGCGGTGTTGAGTTTGCCGTAATATCCGCCCTTGAATTCCTTGGTCTCGATTCCAAACCGCGAGTACCAGTCGGCAAGCACTTTCGCATCCTGGCATGGATTGATCGCGATCGCGCCTACATACAGTATCTTCGCCGGAGGCGACTGGGCAAACGCCAGCACCGAGAGGAAAACAAGCGGGATCACGAGATCGATTTTTCGAATAGCCGTAGCTGGTGTTGCCGTCATAAATTTCATGTTAACTCCTCAACTCCGCCGGTTTCCGAACTGGCAGGCATAGATCCAACTCAAAGTGCGACCAATCCAGCGCGCTTTCTTTGTCCAGGAAAACCTCAAGTGCCGGCGCGTGCTCAGGCTCGTAGGCACTGTGGATCAACCAATCTCTGTAAAGGTAGTCCCAAGCCGTCGCTACCTTATGAATACCGCCGGAAACCTTGATGGCGGCGTAGCGCATGGCTGGCATTTTCAATTTCGACATTCCTTCTCTGCACTTGAAGGGAACAGATGTCGCAAGGCAGACTTCGTATCGATAAAGGTGCGCTGGCGTCACGTGCGGATCGTCTACCGTCATTCCGAAAAGAATTCCTTCAGAAAAAATATCCCGGGATTTGGCCCATTCGATCACTGTCTTGAGCGCAGCCAGTACTCTCTCGAGTTCGAAGGCATTCGTCACCCGAATATAGGCGACTTGCCTTTCGGGAATGTCGATCAGTCTCACCGGGAACGCAGCTCTCTTTTCCTCCGCGCTCATCGCAAGACCATATGCGTCTTTCGGGAAGAGTTCTTTGCAAATCTTGCGTTTTTTGATCTCGCCGCTTTTTCGAAACTGACTGGGCGAAGTATCGTAGCCGGATCGGAAGGCGCGTGAAAATGTGGCCGAGGACGAAAAACCGCAATCCAGGGCGATCTCCGTCAGGCTTTGTTCGGAATAACGAAGCAGACGAGCGGCCTTTTCCAGACGAAGCCGATTCGTAAAATTGTTCAAAGTCTCGCCGGAAACCGCGCTAAAAATCCGATGGAAGTGAAACTCCGAGAAGCACGCAACACTTGCCAGCTCAGCCAGCTTCACCGGACGATCGAGATTCCCGCGAAGATAGTCGATGACCCGGTCAATTCTCCGGGCGTATCCGTCTCTGGGCATATTTGCTGATGGCATGGGTTTTGCGGTCGGCACGGGTTGACATTGTGCCATAGAACACTTCCTCACGCCTGGGTCGGAACTGCCCTACCCAAGCCAAAAGCGAGCTTGAGTGGGCCACTCGTCCGTCCGTTTTCTCAGGCGACAACGGAGAATTGAAACAAAAAAGTTCGCCCTTGGGGGCTGTCCCATATTTCCCGGGCTGAGTCGACGTTACTGCGGCGCGGCTGCCCCACCCATCGCGCTTTTCGATGGGTGGGAGGCACGGACCTCAGCTTTGTCGCGACAGTGCCCTCGCCTGCTTGCTCGGAAGGACGATCACCTCGGCTCCTCGCAGAAGGAGAAGTTGAGATTGGCGCCACCCACCCTTCGAACCCCGCGAAGGGTGGGGCAGCCTCGGTCGTGGTAGCGTTATGCAAAAAGGGAAGCTGGGGCCAGCCGCCATGTCTCCTAGCTCTCCAAAAATACTTCACCTCGCGCTGTCGATTTCTTCTATCCGCGTCGACTATAGGATGAACGATCCGGGAGGGCGGAGGATCGGGCGCGCAAGGCTGTGCTGCTGGGACGCCCCACTCAAATTGAGGCGTTTGCGCGGCGTGTAAGCCGCAGCGCCGAAATCCCGAGCCAGCCGAGAGACCTCCGGCAAAAGCGCGCTCAGGTGGGCCACCCTTCCGCCGACAGAAAAAGGAGAAAATCAATGAAATACATCTGTTTGGGGTACTACGACAAAGGCAAACACGAACTCATGACCGCGGGCGAGAAAGACGCGATGTTCGATACATGCTTTGATTACGACGACCATCTTCGCGCGAACGGGCATTGGGGTGGTGGAGAGGCGCTTCAGCCCGCGGAAACCGCTTTGACCCTGTGTTGGAAGAACGGCAAAGTCGCAACGACGGACGGCCCCTATGCGGAAACCAAGGAACAACTCGGCGGCATTCTCGTTCTTGAGGCGCGGGACATGAATCATGCCGTACAGCTCATATCGCAGCATCCTGCCCTGAAGTACGGCAGCATTTTCGAGATACGGCCAGCGGGAGACATGAGCGAAATCAGGAAGGCAAGTGAGCAGCGACGGCGACTGAAGACCGCGCGGTGAGATCTGAATGAGGAAGACGGCCTGACAGAAAAGTCGCTTCGCGAGCCTGGCGGCAATCATGCATGTCAGCTGGTTGGGTCGCGGACCGCGTGGCATCGGGCCGAACACTCCTTCAGCTCCCGCCCTGAGCCGATGCTGGTGTCCCGTCGGACCACTTGCTCACCGGAATATAAAACATAGTCAGGTGGTCCACGGTGTCTTCCTCCCCACTCACGGGTGCGCCCTGAAGGTTTGCGCCCCAAGCCTTGGGGTCAATTTCGGGGAGAAACAACATCAGGTGGGGACGCCAGGGTCCGTGGACGCTGTCATTTATGTACCCCTGCTTGGACAGCATGTAGGACATCGCGTTGGGCTCAATTGTTGGAAGCTCTTTCTTCTCGATTGCGGTCGAGACGGCGTCTTCTATCTCAGCCTTCGAACGTCCAGCAAGCGCCAGTTCGGTCCTTTTGAGGAAGACGGGAAGATAAGACCGCGCAGCCGGAGCGTTGAGGCAGACCGGAGCGCGACCCTTGGGGTTCCAAAACTCGGGGTCTTCTTTCATCGCTGCCCACATTCGTCCCACCAGGCATACGAAATCGTTCTTTCCCTCCACTGCCGTTTCATAGCCATGCTTTCCAAGGACCAGGATCTTGGCGTCATTGGAAATGGATTCCGGGGCGGCACTGCGCGCGAGCGCAATCTCTGCATCGCGGTCCATCAGGTATTGATCGAGTGGCGCCATCGTGGGATATGGAGTCTTGTCGGCTTGCGCCAGAGACACTGCCGCAAAGACGAGCGTGAGAGCGAATATCAGAGAAATTACTACTGCGCGTCTGGTGTGCACTTACGCCTCCAAGCGGACATCGATTTTTGGTGTTTGGTGTCGTACGCGCCGGATGACAGCCAGCCGGCTAATACAGCGTCACACCCCGCTTTTGCTGACTGCCGACGGAAAGGTGTCTCTTCCGCCGAAGTAGCACTCAATGGACTCGATCTTCCCGTCTCTGAGCCGCAAATACTCCACGTTCCGGAATGACTTACCATTCTTTGTGTAGCAAAGATACTTCACAAACGCCTCGTTGCCACGTGCGAACACGCGCTCCAGATCGAATCGATCGATAAAATTAATCTGTGTCTCCCAGCAATTGGTTTTGAAAGCGCTCTTACTGATGTGGTCGTCGCCGGCCGCGCTGGAAAAAGTGAAGTTGTCGGCCAGCCGCGCGTCAAATGGGCCCCAGTCCTTCTTCTCCTCCGCCCACTCCTTATACCAGTTACGGATGATTTCTTCGGTGGTCGTGCTCGACCCGGTCGCTGCGTGCGCGCTTCCGGTCACCGAGAATGCCGCCGCTCCAGCCAGTGCGCAAGCTCCCGCTTCGAGCAGCTTCCGCCGTGATACCGCGATCCTAGTCATTATCATTTCTCCGTTTCGCTTGCTTGTTCGTGTCGCAATGTTTCAAGAGGCTACAGGGTTCGAGATACCTGGCGTGCGGTTGTCAACTCCGTTCCAGGGGCGGCGCAGGTACTTTCTGCATAGCCCCCTCTGCGCTCGCCCCAGGAAACGTCTCTCGCGCTGAACTTCCTGCAGTGCCAAAACCTGCCCCTTAGAAGCGAACGCGAGCCCCGACTTCTATGTTTCGCGGCTCTGCCTCGCCATTGACTCCGATGCCATTGTCTGGCGCTGTGTTAAAGCCAAGAGCGCCAAAGCCGGAAGTGTTGTAGAGACCGAGGTAGTTATCGGTCCACTGATTATGGTTCAAAACGTTGGCGAATACGCCCTGGAATTCGAGGTTCACGTTTTCGGCCAGTCGGATGCTCTTCTTGATGCTGAAGTCCATATTCCAGTAGGCCAGCCCACCGAGAATTCCGGAACCGCCATCCCGGTTATCTATCCCAAGAATAGGGTTGCGCCAGTTCGAGGCCTGGTTCACTCCGTTCGGGAAATAATTCACCGGGAACCCGTTGGTTTGAGTCGCGCAGAAGCCGTTTCCAATCTGATTGCCGGGACAGTAGTAAGCATGACGGTTGGGAACGGGGCCGATGGGTACGGCGTTCTCCATGTCATAGTCAGCGCAGCCGATGCCATCGCATGAACCGAAGGATTGATAATTACTGTCGGTGGTCGCGATCTGCGTGGGAACGCCGGAGCCGGCGGCGAATATGGTCGAGAACGTCCATCCGCCGAGGGCATGTCCCAGGAATCCAGACTGCCCCTTATAGAAAGGAGGCTGGTAGACCAGGAACGTGTTGTAGATGAATTTGCGGTCCCAAGCCTGTCTCCCATACTGTTCGCCGGGATTGAAGGCATCGAGCAAACTGAGTTCGCTTGAGGATTGCGCCTGCGCTGCAGTTCCTAGAGCCTTCGACCAGGTGAAGTTCGACTGCATCGTCATTCCGCGCCATTCGGCCATTCTGAGGGAAACGAAGCCGGCGTTGTAATTGCCATAGCCAATGCTGGCGTTCTGAAAGGCCCCGTCAGTAAAGGCGCCGGAACAGCCGTTATTCCCAACTCCGCCCAGCGCCGCGCAAGTGCCGGGAATCGGAGTGCTCTGCATGCTGCGCGGGAAGTTGAACGCGCCGACATTTCCGTTGACGTCAGTGCACCCGCCCGCCGGGCATCCCACGCCGCTGTCCAAATCGCTCCAGAGAAACCAGACCTGTGCATTTTCAAGGTTTTTCGTACCGCTGGCACCCTCGTTGGCTACGACTGCAGCCGTGCAACTGGAGAAGCCATTGCAGTAGCCCGTACCTTTAAGCGCCGCCTCGAAGAAAGGCTGTGGCGTGACCGCGCCAGCATAGGGTCCGGCCGCGCCTCCACAACCGCCGCCCGCCAAACCCGCAAGACCGCCGCAATACTGCAGCACCATATTGGCGTAGGCTTGCTTAAACTGCTGGCCGCCTAGCGTCATCATGTAGGGAACTGGGTTCAGTTCGACCGGTTGGTACTCGTGGGTAATTCTGCGCCCGATATATCCGAGTTCCAGGGTAACTGTGTGGCTCAACTGGCGCTGAAGGGTGACATCGAAAGCGTCGATCGCGTTCGCCCGGAAGCTCGGATCCAGACCTTCGGGGCTCGAGGAAAAGGAATTGTTGTACCCAGGATAAACTGGCTGGGGCAAGGTCGGAGTCGCCAACGAGATTAGCGGGACAGTCGGGCCACCGCTAGCAGAGGCGGCTTGTCCAACGCGAAAGGCAGTCGAGTAAGTTCCAGCACCCGAGGCTCCGCAGGTCCAGCTCCCGGGCGTAGACCCGACCAGGTTCGAGGGGCAAGACACGGGCTGTTCGAGACCCAGCCCCAGCAAGGGCACCAGCACCTGCACCACGCCGTTGGTGCGACCGTATTGGCGGCCATAACCACCTCGGAGAACCGTATCTTGAGTCCCGAAGACCTTGCCAGCCAGTGTGCCGGCGCCGAAGTGCGGATTCCAGGCTACGGCAACACGGGGGCTGAACTCGCCGTAGAAGGGGTTATAGGGATACTTCAGCCCGTTGGCAGTATTGCCTACCAGGGCAAACCCGAGCTCGGGATTGTATACCTGACCGGCGAGCGCCGCCTTGTTGACATTGTCGAGGTAGGTCTCAGTCGAAACCGGCTCATCTGCAGCGTCTACCAGCACCGTCTGCTTTCCGTTCTGCTCGACGGGCGGCATCTCCAGCGCATACCCCAAACCGTAGGTGAAGGTGAAAGTCGGCTTCAGGTGCCAGGTGTCGCTGAAGTAGACGTTGTAATAAGGGATGGTGCTCACATCGAACGCGTTGGAAAGCGGAGGTAACAAATTAAGGCTGGAACCCGTGCGGGCGAACATCTGCGATGCGACGGAAACCACTCCTAGCGCCGCGGCGGTCAGCGAATCACAGGTCTTCGCGCCCGTGGAAAGGGTAGGGGTCGTCGCGCAAGGATATAGGAGAGCGCCCAGCCCCGATCCGTTCACGTTGTTCCCGAGAGAATACACGGGGAAGGCGTTGATGGTGCCGCCGCTGTCGTTGCGTTGGTGGTAGTCCCAGTTGTGCTGATAAGTACCGCCGAACTGGAACAGGTGGTTGCCTTTCAGCATGGAAACATCGTCACGAAGCATGTTGTCATGGCCATCCCAGAAGCGGCGGCGGATGTTCTGGTTGTCTACGTTGAACGGGCCGAGATCCTCGACCTCCGACTGGCCGGCATCCAGTTCAAGCGCGCCACCCAGCCCGGGGAGTTGTGGCGGAGCCCCGGCGCGGGACCAGGCCCACCAGTTCCGCAAGAAGCTGTAATGAATGTCGTTGGTGGTGTTGGTGGTGATGTTCGTGGTCAGGCCCGCAACCAAATACCAGTCTCGAATCGGATCGCTTGACTGGGACGCGGGTGTGCCCAACGTATCTCCAGAAAAGAAGCCCCCGATATCAACCTGGTCATCCGAAGCAAGGTTCATTTTGTAATAACGCCAGCTGGCCATGAAATGGTTCTTGGAACCGAAATCGTGATCGATACGGGCTACGTCGAAGTTGCTCGTAACGGGCAAACTCAGGTTGGCCGCAAATCCTAAGATGTTGGCACCATCGCACACGCTCTGGCTGCAAATGGCGTTCGACTGAGGCTCGTATTTATTCCATATCTGCGAAACCAAGGGGTTGAGACCGAGGCCGAGCGGATCGCATAGTCCACCCGGTGCCCCGCTGCAGCCGTAGTTCGCCGCGTAAGTGACACCATTGAAGGTCACTGGAGCGTTGTTCAGGTTGTAAGCGATCTGGCCGGTGGCGGTGTTTGTTAACAGCCCCAACCGCAAGGCAGGCGAGGGAACGTCTCTGGTAACGGTCTCAGAGTTTGGATACCGAAAACCCTCATAATTGAAGAAGAAGAAGGTTTTGCCGCCGAGGAACTCTTTCGGAGTGAGCGGCCCTCCGAGCGCGCCACCAAAGCGGCTGTAGTGATAGGAAGGAAGATCGATGTGGCCGCAGTTCGGCGCACCGCACTGGGCCACGCCCTCCCAATTGTTTTGATTATTGGCCCAGGCATTCGATGACCAGTTATTGTCTTTGTAGTATTCGTACGCCGTGCCGTGGAAACTGCTGGTACCGCGTTTCGTGACTACCTTGATTTCGGCGCCGGCGGAACTGTTGAAGTCGGCGGTCTGCCCGGCGGTATTCACCTTGAACTCTTCGACGCTGTCGGCTGGAGTGGGCATTACGCCCGATGGGGCAGAAAACGTAAACGATTGAGTCGACATACCCCCGGTTGGATCACCAATAACCATATTCTGCTGCGTACCGGTATATACGCCGCCGCTGCCATCCATATCGTTGCTGTTGTTGCCGCCGTCCAGCGAGAAATAGCTTTGGTCGTTCACCGCACCCGCAACGTCGCCACCGGCGCTTACACCCGGTTGCAGTTCGATGAATGTATTGACATCGCGGCCAATGCTGGGCAGGTTGTCAATGGCAATGCTGGGAACGGTATTGCCAACCGTCGCGTTCATCGTCTGCAGTTCATTGCCAACCGCGGAAACCTCAACCACTACGTTGGTCCCTCCCACCTGAAGGGTCATATCCAGCGTGAGGGCAGTTCCAACCGTTACCTGCAAGTTGTCGGTTTTCGCGGTGGCGAAGCCCTGCTTGCTAACCGCCAAATTGTAGGAACCGGGGGGAACATCCACAAAGATATAGCGTCCCGAAGCGTTCGAGGTCGTGGAACGAGATGTTTTGGTGACGTTGTCGCTCAGAGTCACCCCCGCGCCTGCTACCACCGCACCGGTCGGGTCAGTCACAGAGCCGGCGATGGTGCCGGTTGAGGTTGACTGTGCCCACACGGGCAAAGAGCCGCCCAGACAGATCACTAGAAACAGGACCGAGACCACCTTCACGCTTGGGATGTGCATTGTTTCCTCCGTCCAAGGATTGAATGTCGCGACTGGCAGCGAAACTGAGAGAGACCCCAACCACTTGCCCCACGCTTGCTGATTGCAATCGGCAAACCAGACCGGAATGATCGAGTTATCAATCGCTTACATGAAGTGGTCAAATGAAGTTATGAAGTGTCGGAGCAGAAGGGGACCATCCTCACAGCACGCGGGTCGTGAGTGAAATTGCATATCTGCAGGACTGTCATCGGATTCTGTAGGACTACATCAAACGGTAGATGAATTTTGCAAAATCCAGAATTCTGGCGCTTCGCCCAAGGTTGACTCTTGGTATTCCAACATGCATACTGGTCGGTATGTTAGAAGCGAAGAAGAAGGCTTGCCTTTGGTCATTGGATAATGCACACTGATTAAATATGCTGCTGGCACGTAAGAATCTGAAACGTAGAGCGCCGAGGCGGCGCGATGCCGAGCGCACGCGGCAGCGCTTGTTGCAAGCGGCTTTTCGCGAGATTTACAGATACGGCTTCCAGAGTGCCGGGATCGATACAATTCTCGCAAGCACCAATGTCACCAAAGGAGCACTCTACTACCACTTCGAAAACAAGGAAGCTCTCGGATACGCCATTATCGAAGAGGTCGTCGGCGAAATGACGCGTGACAGGTGGTTACGCCCTTTGCAGCGGAGCAAGGACAAGGATCCTATCGATGCTTTGATCGGCGTTGTTCGGGCGATACCATCCCGGCCAAGAGACGTAAAAGGCGGTTGTCCGCTGGTCAATTTGACGCAGGAGATGTCTCAGCTCGACGAACAATTCCGCAAGCGATTGGAGAGAATCTTCCATGCCTGGCAAGAAGGAATTGCCATCGTCTTGCGGAGGGGGCAGTATCAGGGAACAGTTCGCCGCGACCTGGTTCCGGAAGAAACCGCGAGTTTTCTGGTCGCGATGGTCGAAGGCTACGAAGTATTAGCCAAAAATGCTCAAGATGCGAAGGTGTGGGATGCGGGAATCAAAAACATCGTGGGCTGGCTGAGTTCTCTGCGCGCACCGGGCAACCGCAAGCGGGGTTGATCGCATCGTCTCCGCTTACATACCGACTGGTTCGTATTCTAACGATTTGGCCGGCCGGGATGGAGTTCGACATTTCAGTTTCGAAGTGGTCGGATGGAACGCTGCGAAATGAAAGGCTAACCACATTCAACAGGCTCGAGTTGCTGCGGCAGACGTTGCTTTTTTGAGCGTAAGCGCAGGCTGGCGGTCCGACGGAACAGCGGACCCAGTCAGCGCCAGATAAGGACATACCACAATGCGAGAGAATGGGCCGATGTGGACGATGTTCTCAAGCGTGGGCGTAGATCACGAACTCTCGGATGAGTGCAGGCGTGAGCCGCTCAATGTCGGGTTCCGGCAAGCGGCGGCGCGATCAACAAAT
>JASHQK010000717.1 GCA_030039195.1 Candidatus Sulfotelmatobacter sp. | reverse complement strand
GACAACGACGGCAGGCTGGATTTGGTCATCGCCAATTACGTCGACTGGTCTCCCGAGCGAAATTACTACTGTGGCGATCGCGGGCCGGGCATGCGCAGCTATTGCCATCCGGATGATTTTCATGGCCAGCCTCCGACTCTTTATCACAACAACGGCGATGGAACGTTTACCGATGTGAGCAAAGCTTCGGGCGTCGGGCTGAAAGGCGGCAATGGGCTGGGTGTGGTCACCTTCGATTACGACAACGATGGCTGGCAGGACATCTTCATCGCTAACGACCACATGCCGAATTATCTGTTTCACAACAACCGCAACGGTACTTTCCAGGAGGTGGGATATTTCGCGGGTGTTTCGGTCAGCGCTGACGGGCAATTCGAAGCCGGCATGGGCACCGACGCCGCTGATACGACCGGCGACGGCCGCATGGATTTGATCGTCGCCCATCTGGATATGCAACTGGCGCGCGTGTATCAGAATCTCGGTGATGGCACGTTTGAAGATGCCACGTTCCGCTCCAAGATTTCCTACGCGACGTATCACGTCGGCACCTTCGGGGCGCGCTTCATGGATTACGACAACGACGGCGCACGCGATCTTTTCATGGCTAATGGCAATGTACTGGACAACATTGAGCGCTATCATTCCGAAGTCCAATACGCCGAGCCCAAGATGATGTTTCGCAACACGGGACACGGCGTTTTCGAGAACGTTAGCGATCAACTCGGACCTGACTTTCAAGCGCCGCGCGTGAGCCGCGGAGCCGCGATTGGCGATTTTGATAATGATGGCGATCTCGACATTCTGGTGAACAACTGCGGCCAGACTCCGCAACTGTTGCGCAACGATGGCGGCAATGCGAATCACTGGTTAGAAATTCTGCTGGTCGGGACGAAATCGAATCGCGACGGAGTAGGTGCGCGGGTAAAAGTCACGGCTGGCGATCTGGTACTTTACGATCAGCGCAAGGGTGGGATGAGCTATCAGTCGGCGCAGGATCCACGCCTGCACTTCGGATTAGGCCAGCGCACGCAGATTGACTCCATCGAGATCCTCTGGCCCAGTGGCGCGATGACAAAGCTAGGCAGCCTGAAATCTGATCAAATCATCGCGATCAAAGAAGGCGTGGGAATTGTAGAACGCCCGTTCCCACGGTTTGCTTCCAGATAGTTTCGGTAGAGACCCCTGTTGTTCGCACTTCCGGCAACACAGGGGGAGACTCTAATGCGGCTGATCCTGAACTTCTCCTCCCCCATAACTCATCTTGCGTTCTCCCGGCGCATTGCGGATTTGATCGGCGCTCGCCAGATTCAGCTTCTGCAGAGTGTCGAGCGCTTGCTGCGCCTGTTGCGCGTCTCCATGCCGCTGGTATGCTTTCGCCAAGTTCGCGTAGACTGCCGGCTGATTCGGCTTCATTTGCCGCGCTTTTACCAGATGCGCGATAGCTTCGTCGAGGTGTCCCGCCTGCAGATCGATTTCGCCCAAAGCGATCTGCGACGCGGGGTCATTCGGCCGGGAGGTTACGGCTCTCTCTAGCGCGGATTGCGCTTCGGCGAATTCCGGCTGGCCGGGGGTGATTCCGGTGCGGAGCAGAGCCTCTCCGAGAACAATGAGCAAAACGGGATCCTGAAAGCCTTTCTTAACTCCCTCACGCGCCATGCGCAGCGCACCGTCGATGTCTCCGTCCAGCATGCTCTCTTCCGCTTTGGACAAATACGCGATCTCACTATCAGGCGCGAGTTTCGCGGCCAATTCGAAGTCCGGTCTGGCTTGATCGAAGCGATCCAATTGGAAGAGGAACATTCCGCGCTGGTAATGGAGCCGCGCCGATTGCGGCAGATTGCGCAATCCCAGATCCACCACCTTCAGACCGAAATCGAAATCATGATGATCGGTGCATGCATCCGACACGAACACATACAACTTCTCGTTTTGCGGCGACGTCGCCGCAGCATGCTCGATCGCGCTCCAAGCGTCATTCGTGTTGCCACTACCGATGTACGCCTGCGCCAGCAGATTCTCGACATCGATGGTATCGTGGCCGTCGCGTCGCAAACGGTTCAGAACTGAGATCGCGTCTTTGTAAGTTCCCATCGCCACATAACAAAGCGCGAGATTGAAGCTGGCAGCATATTCGTTCGCGACGCGTCCGCGCGCGGCTTTGAGATGTGGAATCGCCTCGGCAAAATGGCCGGCGCGGGTAAGGCCGGTTCCTTTCTGCAATTCCTGCTCGGCTTCCGGATCGGGTGATCCAGTAGGATTCGCTCTGGCCTGCGGATTGGAGCTTATGCCAGAATTGCCCGGCACTCTGCCAGTGGTTTGACCAACAACCGGCATGCACGCGCACAAAATGACGACGGCTGCAACAACTCCCTTCATACCTCAATTCTCACAAGTGAAGAATACACCGGATGTCGCTCTGCGGTGCCTCATCCGTTCACTTCCACTTTCCCTCCCCCTCCACAATCGTCACGTACCGATCGATGGGAAGATCCGTGAAACGCTCCGTCTTGCCGCTCGGCTGCGGCCATTGCACTTCCAGCCAGTCGATCTTCGTTCTCTTGCCAATTCCTAAGACCATGCGCGGATCATGCGAGGAAAGATAACTCCCGCCGCCAATTTTGAATTGATGACGCCGCAGATCGCCAGCCTGATACGTGACTTTCGCCCCGATAGCATCAATATTTCCTCTCTTTCCGATCAGCCGCACACCCAGCCAATGATTTTCGCTTGCAGCGTTGTTGCGAAATAGAATCGGCGCATCATTGTTCTGACAAACCACAAAATCCACGGCGCCATTGTTGTCGAAATCTCCGAGCGCCATGCCCCGAGCCGCCAGCGGCCGCGAAAAATCAGGTCCACTTTGCAAGCTGACGTTCTCAAATCCCTTGCCTGTGTTGCGAAACAGCAACATGGGCTCGAGATACTTCACGTCTTCGCTTCTTCTTTCCACGGTCGTATCGGGATAGCCATTGCACAGCAGCAGATCGATGTTGCCATCGTTGTCGAAATCGAAGAATTTCAGCCCCCACCCGGACATGGTGCGCGTGGCCGCGGCGATGCCGGTCGGCAATGCCACGTCGCTGAAGGCCTCATTTTTGTCGTTGTGGTACAGCGAGAAGAATTCGTGATCGACGTTGGCTTCAAACAAATCGATCCAGCCGTCGTTGTCGTAATCGGCAGCGTCCACGCCCATCCCCGAACGCGGACGCCCAAACACGCTCAGGCCAACTCCGGCAAGTGGCGCGATTTCTTCGAACTTTCCCTTGCCCCGATTGGCAAACAGAAAATTCGCGACGGTGTCGTTCGTAACGTAAAGATCGATCCAACCATCGTTATTGATGTCGGCCGCAACCACGCCAAACGATTTCCCCAAATGTTGCGCGATCCCCGATTCCTTGCTGACGTCAGTGAAAGTTCCATCGCCATTGTTATGAAAGAGCCAGGAAGGCATGGGCCGGTAGGCGCTCGGCTCGCAGTACATGCGTTCGCGAGTAATCACGTTCCCGCAGAAAATATCTTTCGTTTTGTCGTAGTCGACAAAGCGGCACACGAACAGATCGAGGCGCCCGTCATTGTCGTAATCGAACCAGACCGCGCTGTTCGCCCACCCCGGCGCGGCCACTCCGGCCTTCGCCGTCACATCGGTAAAAGTTCCGTCGCCGTTGTTATGGTAGAGAATGCTGTGGGCATATTGCGTCACGTACAGATCCGGGAAGCCATCCCCGTCATAATCGCCGACGGCCACGCCCATGCCATAGGCGTCACCGGGCACGCCGGCCTTCAGCGTGACATCGGTGAAGGTTCCATCGCGATTGTTGCGATAGAGAGCGTTGCGCAGCGGAGGCGAGGGAGTCCAGAAATCGCAGCGTCCGCTGTTCACCAGATAGAGATCCATCCAGCCGTCGTTGTCGTAATCGAGAAAGGCGCAGCCTGCGCCCAGTGTTTCCGGCAGCCACATTTCCGGAGAAAGTCCGCTCGAATGAACCCAGGAAATTCCGGTCGAGGAAGCAGGAACTTTCTCGAATACTGGCGAGACTGCCGGCGACCGGGCGAGCATTGGCGCCGAGAATAATCGAGACCGGGCGAGGACGCCGCCGAGTCCCGTCCAGCCTAGCGTCTGAAGAAAGCGTCTCCGGGAATCGATGCTAGACATTTCTGTGCAAGACTATCGGCGCCATCAATGGTTCTCGCGCGGCGCCTTGGCTGCTGTCTGCTGCTGCAGAGCTAATTCTTTCGCGGCTTGCGGTTTGTGCCCGGTGCGAGCATATGCCGTCGCCAGTTGATAATGCCCCGCCGGATCGCCTGGCTCTTTCTTGACGTAGGTCTCCAGCGGCGCGATCGCGTCGGCAAATTTTCCCGCCGAGTTTAGCGACATTCCGAGAGCGAGATAAGCCTCGTCAAAACCAACGTCAAGGTCGGCCGCCTTGGAAAATCGCGCAATGGCTTCGTCCCATTGGCCCGCCTGGCGCGCGCTTTCCCCCAGCATGAACTCGGCGCTGGCGTTATTGGGATCGATTTTCAATTCCTCGGCAAACTCCCGGTCCGCACTCTCGACCTGCGGCGGATTCTGCGAGAGATAGATTCGACCCAACCGATAATGAATGCCTTCTCGTTGGGGATATTGCTCCAGAATTTTGTGGTACGCGGCTATAGCATGGTCCCATTCTTCGTGGGACTCGTAGGCCTCGGCCTCAAGTTGCTCCGCCTGCGCTGACTTCGGCGCGGTCGCAGCCAAGTCCTGGGAAGCCCGCGAAGCAAGTTCGGAGTAAAAATGTGTGGTCACGTAGAGCACTTCCGGGTCGTGGGGGAAATCGCGGTTCAATTCCAATAAAGCTCCAACCGCAGTTTCCGTGCGGTCCAGGCTCATGGCACATCGAGCCATCGCCATCTCAAGCCGGTAACGAAAATCTTTGTTCGGATTCTGGGCCATCGCTCTTTTCAAAAGCGGCAATGCTTCCCGACAACGGCCTTTGGTAGTCAGAGCCAGTGCGTTCTCGGCCTCGCTCGCCGAATTCGCGTCTGGGGACTTCGTCGGCTCCTGCGCATTACTCAGTGTGGAATTCAGCCCGAGAATCAGCCAAAGTGAAAAAGGCGCAATCAGCCGCAGCATGGAGATGTAATACCGCCCCGTGGTGCCCGGAGTGTGATCGTCAGGAGTATAACTCGCGGTCTCGCGAAAGGGGCGTTGGGCATGCAACACCGAGTTTTCGAGTAAACCTTTTCTCGAAACCCGTGATTGATGTATACAATATCCATAATCTCGCGCGCTGGTTCATAAAAAAGGCAGGTATACCCATGAGTTCTCTCTCGCGCAGACACTTCATGACCACCGTCGCCACCGTTGCCGGTTCCACGCTTCTCCCACGCCTGGCAAGCGCTATGCCGCAAGATCCGGTTGTGGATGCGAAACCGCACCCAAAGAACAAACACGGTTGGCCGGAAGCTGGTGAGAAGGTACCGTGGAAACTGCTTCCCTTTCCGATGACGCAAGTTCGCCTCGGCGACGGTCCCTGCAAAATTGCGCAGGAAGCGGATCAGCAGTTCTTGCGCTCGCTGCCGCCGGATCGCATCCTGCACAATTTCCGCGTCAATGCCGGCATCACTTCCACGGCGCTGCCATTGGGCGGATGGGAAGCTCCGGATTGCGAGCTGCGCGGCCACTACGCCGGCGGCCATTATCTGTCGGCGTGCGCCCTGAT
>JASHQK010000074.1 GCA_030039195.1 Candidatus Sulfotelmatobacter sp. | reverse complement strand
CGAACGCCTGCAAACGTTCCTTATCGCCTTCTTTAATTTTTACGTGCACGCGGACGGTGTCGCCGGGACGAAAATCGGGAAGGTCGGTGCGTTTGGTTTTGGCCAACAGTTTTTCGATGATGAGATTTGACATGGTCGTTTCCTTCTTGATTCCAATCTCTAATGTCTTGTCATTCTGAGCGAAGCGAAGAGGCGATGCATCGTTCAGGATGACAGAGCGTTCCTATTTCAAACGTTCCAAAACCTCTCGGTCTTCGGCTGCCAGGTCTGCTGCCTGCAGCAGATCCGGGCGGTTGCGCAGCGTCTTCTTCAATGCCTGCTCGCGGCGCCAGCGGCGAATCTGCTGATGGTTGCCTTCGATCAGCACCTCCGGCACGTTCATTCCGCGAAACTCCGCCGGCCGAGTGTAATGCGGATAATCCAGCAATCCATTCGACCCGCAAGTCGAAGCGTTTCCTACAAACTCGCCACCTTCCGCAGCCTCACCGGCCACGTGCGCGGTAAACGATTCCTGCCGCGTCGAGGCTTCATTTCCCACCGCGCCCGGAAGCAACCGCGTCACCGATTCGATGATCACCGCCGCGCCGAGTTCTCCGCCGCTCAGCACATAATCGCCGATCGAAAGCTCGCGGTCGGCGAGGAAATCGGCGACGCGCTCGTCCACGCCTTCGTAGCGGCCGCAGATCAGAACCATGCGATCGAGCTTCGCCAGATCCGATGCCACTTCCTGCGTGAAGCGCTCGCCCTGCGCCGAAAGCAGGATCACGCTTTCTTTTGCGAGGCCTTTCAGGCGTTCGTCGCGAGCACTTAACCCAAGCGGTTCCAAACAATCAAAGATCGGTTCCGGCTTCAGGACCATGCCCTCGCCGCCGCCAAATGGGCGGTCATCCACGGTACGGTGCCGATCGTGCGTGAACTGGCGCAGATCGTGGACTTCGATTTTCACCAGGCCCATTTCCTGAGCCCGGCGCGTGATGCCGTAATCGAGCGGTCCGCGAAAGAAGTCCGGAAAGATCGTGACAATGTCGGCCTTCATTTTGCGGAACCCAAACCCGTTTTAACCGCGTAGGCACAGAAACACGGAGAACTTATTTTTTCTCTCGCTTCTTGCCTCTATCTCTCGCCGCTTGCTGCTCCCGTTTCTCGTCTTCCGTCATCGGCGCGTTGATCTCCAGCATACCTTCAGGAAGATTCATACGCACTTCCCGCCGTGCTGCGTCGACGCGCTCCAGATACGCTTCGGCAAACGGAATCTCAAACGTCTTACCCTCATCAGCTACGATCAGCAGCGGCGCTTCGCCTGCTCCGAACTGTACGTCGTCGACGCGCCCGACCTCGCGGCCATGGTCGAACAGCGTGCAACCGACCAGATCGCTCACGTAGGTCCAGCCGGGCTCGAGCGATGCACGCTCGGCCCTCGGGACTTGCAACTCCGCTCCGATCAGTTTCTCTGCGTCGGAGATCGAGTCGACGCCGGCGAACTTGAAAACTAGCAGTCCCTTGTGGGGCCAGAGATCTTCGATCTCCAGTTCCCGGCGCGTTGCCATCAGCGCAGATAGCTTCATTCCTGGCGCGAAACGATCGGGAACATCGCTGTGGACTTCAGCGGCCAACTCGCCGCGCCGGCCCTGCGTTTTCACGACGCGGGCGAGCGTCACAAATTCGATATCCTTCGGAGACCCGCTCTGTGCCGTCCCTACGGGACTCCCTGGACATCCGTCCGGGCCCCCGGCACTCCCGTGCCGGGCTTTCACATTCCGCCCCTGCGGGGCTGGCTCGCGAGTGGCTTCCGATCCATTCTGATCCCGGCGCGCCGAGGGTCAAGGGCTAAAGCCCTTGCCGAATTTCCGCGCTTAACGCCGCCCTGAAGGGCCGCTCTTCCACCTAAAGCAAGCCGGCCTCCGCAAGATCAGGGGCTAAAGCCCCAGAATCCCTGCCGGCCGCAACTTCGGCCCGCCTGAAGGCGTGCCCTGATACGAATCTCTCTGCACAGAGAGCGAATTGAGAGCCAGGTTCCGACCGTTACCCTGCTACTCGATGATCTCGAGCTGGTAGCGCTTGCGGGCGCGATAGCCGGCGGCGTTCAGCAGAGTGCGCAGGGCGCGGGCGGTGCGTCCCTGGCGCCCGATCACCTTGCCCACGTCGCTCTCGGCGACTTCGAGTTCGATCACGCCGTCATCGAAGAGCTCGACGAAGACATCGTCGGGCGCGTCGACCAGCGATTTCGCAACGCGCTCGATCAGCGCGCAAACATCCGGAGAAGAGTCAGGCATAATCTGAAATCTCTCGCTGCGGGAACTTGTTCCTCAGCGGCTAAAGCCGCGCCGTTTTCCTTTCGCCGGCCCGGCACGCCTGAAGGCGCGCCCTGATACGAACCGTCTGCGCCGTCGCAATACGTTCAAAGGCGTGCCCTGATACGAATCGCCGGCTAAAAAGCCACGCCAGATGTGATGTTCGGCGGCTCAGTTGCAACCCTGGGCCACCCTTGCACAGTAAGCGATCAGGCGGCGGAGCCGGTGGGTTCCGGAGCAGCCGCGGCCGGAGCTTTCGAGTACAGCTTGTTCACGCGCTCCGACAGCTGCGCGCCCTTCGAAACCCAGTAGTCGACGCGATCACGCTTCAGCTCAATCGAGGCCGGGGTAGTGCGGGGATTGTACGTCCCGATCACTTCCACCGGACGCCCGTTGCGCGCGCGCGCCTTCTCGATCACCACGATCCGATAATGCGGTTGTTTGCGCGCACCCACGCGCGCCAGACGAATCATTAACACACGTATGTCCTTGTTTCCGGAAGAGTCCGGCGAGGTCACGACAAACTCTTATTATGCCGAAGGTTAGGAGAGATGGCAAGCGTG
>JASHQK010000073.1 GCA_030039195.1 Candidatus Sulfotelmatobacter sp. | reverse complement strand
CAAAAGATGCAGCACGTCGGCATCATGAATCTGTCGGCTCTCCGTCCACTGGCTCGGCCCTTCTGGAGTTTCCTCCATCGGCGACTCGTAATCCGGCAGCCCTGAGGTGTGGTTGAGCAGATTGCGCATCGTGATCGCCTTCCCATAGTGGGGGAACTCTGGAAAAACATCGGTCAGGTGCTCTCCATAATGCAATTTGCCGTCGTGGACCAGCAGCATGATCGCCATAGCCGTGAATTGTTTTGTGCACGACGCCAAACGAAAATTCGTATGCGAATCAATACCACTTCGAGTCTGTAAGTCTTTCACCCCGTATCCGTGCGCGAACAGCGTTCGCCCATTTTCACGAATCAAGACGGCCGCTCCCGGCGTCTGGTCGTCGGCAAGATTCTTGAAAACAGGTTTGAATTCGTCTTCCGCGGCAGTCTGCTTTGCATCACCTCGCCGAGCGCCTGCGAGCGAAAACAAAAGCGTCAGGGCTACGGTTGCTATAGCAATGCGGAATGTCATGCGCAGTTCCTCGCTGCGGGCAAGAGAAAACATGCCACGTGGTCGGAAAGCATAGTCATGGTAAGGTCCGTGCGGGAAATCATACAGTGAACACCTGATGCGCGCGCAATTGTCCCCACAACTCTCGTTCCCTCTTCTCAGCCCAAGACGTGCTGGATGGGAGTAAAATGTGGCGGTCTAAAATTTCAGCCAGCAGTCGCGGCTACCTATGACCCGCGATTCATTGCCGTAATACCATTCGAGGTACTCCATCATGGATCACACTCCGGATCCTGCAACCGACCCTAGTTTCCTGAGAATCTCGCGGCGCAATTTTATTAAGGGCGTCATCGCTGGAGGCGCAGCCGTCTCTTCCGCAGGATATTTGTTTCGAGCCTCCTCTCTGCTGGGACAGCGCTCCGCTCCGGGCGATCGTTTGCTGACGCTCAATGTCAACGGCCAGTTAAGGCGAGTGGACGTCTCGAAGCAGGAAACCCTGGCCTGGACGCTCCGTTACAAGCTGGGTCTTACCGGAACCAAGCTGGGCTGCGATCGCGCGGAGTGCGGCGCCTGCACCGTTCTGATCGACGATGTGCCCCATTATTCCTGCTCGATCCTGACGCACACCGTTCGCGATCGGAAGGTCGTCACCATCGAGGGACTGGCCAATTCTGACGGCACCCTGCACCCGGTGCAGCAGGGCGTGATCGATGAGCAAGGATTCCAGTGCGCGTTTTGCATGTCGGGCTTCATTATGTCGGCCGTTGGTTTCCTGAAAACCAACCCCAATCCCACTCGCTCCGAAATGGCCCACGCCCTTTCGGGAAATCTATGTCGCTGCCAGGATTACGACAAAATCCTCACCGCCATGATGCGCGGCGCAGAAAACATGAGGAAGGTTCGCAATGCCTAATTCAGAGTGGAAACCGAATGAGCAGAAATTCGGCGCGAAGTACAAGCTGATCGGCAAAGATTATCCCACGCCCGATCTGTACGCCAAAGTGACCGGCAAAGCGAAATATGCCGAGGATTTCCGCGCCGAAGGCATGCTGTTTTGCAAGCTGCTGCTGAGCCCCGTGCCCCACGGCCGCGTCAAGCATCTGGACGTCAGCAAAGCATTAGCCATGCCCGGCGTGAAAGCCATCCTCACCGAAGATGATCTCCCTGCTCCCGCTGACATCGTGACCGACCTCGGCTTTGTCATCAAGGCCAACAAGCAGGGCGAGCGCGCGCTCACCATGGAGCCGCTCTACCACGGAGAACCCGTTCTGGCCGTCGCCGCCGTCGACGAATACACCGCCGCCGAAGCAATTGAGAACATCGATGTCGAATTCGAACATTTGCCCTTTGCCATCGATCCTCTCGACACCCTGCGGCCGGATGGACCGAATCCGAGAGTCGAGGGGAACATCTGGATCAGAACCCCGATGCCGCCGACCAAGCCGGGAGAAAAACCGGCGAGTCCTCCGCCTCCTCATGTCGGCGAACTGAAGTGGACCGCAGCAGATTTTGAAGAAGCAAAATATGGCCGATTGCCCATGGGCAAAGCGGAAGAGGAATGGAGCTTCGGCGATCTGGACGCCGGTTTTAAGAGTGCCGCGCTCGTGCTGGATGAAACTTTTGTCACGCCCGACAGCAGCCACGAAACCCTTGAGCCGCGCACCGCTCTGGCTTACTGGCAAAACGGAAAAGTGTTTGTCCACATGGGCACGCAGAGCACCGTTCAGACTCTCGCCAGCCTCGGTCGTTGGCTGAATATGGATCCCAGCCAGATTGTGCTCATCAGCGAATACACCGGAGGCGGATTCGGCAGCAAGGCAACCGGATACATCTTTGCCATCATTCCCGCTCTCCTCTCGAAGAAAGCCAATGCTCCGGTCATGATGCGCATCAGCCGCGAGGAAGAGCATTTCATCGGACGCGCGCGTCCCGGATTTCAAGGCCGCATGAAGGTCGGCTTCGCCGCCGATGGCCGAATCACGGCTCTCGATATGTTCGTCATCTGCAATAACGGTCCCTATGAGGGCGTCGGCGACGCGCCAACTTCAGGAAATATTGTTTCGCTGTTATATCAACCGCCCGCCATGCGTTGGCGCGGAACAACCGTGCTGACCAACACTCCGCCGCGCGGAGCGCAGAGTTCGCCGGGCGGTATGCAAGGCATCGTGATCATGGAGACCATCGTGTCGAAAGCCGCGCGCAAGCTTGGCATCGATCAGGTCGCAATCCGGCGAATCAACTGCCCCGAAGGCAAAGCTCCCTGGGGTCCGGCAAGAAACGGCACGCGGGCTCACTCCACGAGTGCGTTCTTGAAAGACGCGCTGGATCGCGGTGCCGAACAGTTTCAATGGAAAGAGCGAATTGCTCGTCCGAAAAAAAGCGGCACCAAGGTGCGCGGCGTCGGTGTGTCTTCCAGTTGCTTTTACGGCGGTTCCATCGGATACGACGGCTTGTTTGTCATCCGGCCCGATGGCCGCGTCGCCATTCAATCGGGCATCGGAAATCTAGGCACGGAGTCCATCACCGATGTTCACCGCGTCGTAGCCGAGGTGTTGGGAGTGCCCTGGGAGAAGTGCGATGTCATCTGGGGCAACACTTCCAAGAACCTTCCCTGGACCTGCGTCTCCGGAGGCAGCCAGACCACCCACGCTATGACGCGCGCCGCGTATGCCGCCGCGCTGGATGGAAAACAAAAGCTGCAGGAGATCGCCGCCAAGACTCTAGGAGGCAAACCGGAACAATATGAACTCGCGAACGAGCGCGTGTTTCACAAAGGCGGCGGCAGGAGCATGACTCTGGCGCAGGCCGCCCAGCATGCCATTCAGCTCGGCGGCATCTACGACGGCCACGAGGTACCGGAAGATGTCAACAAGTTCACCAAAGCTTCCATCGCAGCTCTGGCCGGTCAAGGTCTGATCGGAGCAGCCAAGGACAAATTTCCGCACGACGGCCAGACTTTCTCCTATGTGGCCAGCTTTGCGGAAATTGAAGCGGATGTCGAAACTGGCAAGTACTACATCAAAGATTTTCTCGCCGTCGCGGATGTGGGCACGGTCATCCATCCCAGAGCGCTTTCTGGACAGATTCTGGGCAGGTCGACCTTGGGCATTGGCCATGCCATCGGCCAGAAGTGGGTGTTTGATCCGCATTACGGACACACGGTTTCGTTGCGTTTCTATCACACCAAGCCCCCGACTATTCTCGATGTCCCGGTCAATATGCAGTGGGCCGCGCTCGATATTCCAGATCCGGAGACGCCGGTGGGCGCTCGCGGCATCGGCGAACCGCCGGTCGGAGGAGGCGCCGGCGCAATTCTCAATGCATTGTCCGACGCCCTGGGCGATGAGATCTTTCGCCGCGCCCCCGTCAACCTTGACACGATTTTGACTTCGCTCGAAGCGGGGCGGCCCATGCAGGATCCGCTTACCGCGCATATTTAGTGGGTTGCAGGAGATATTTATGGCAGTAATCCGCGATGTCATGCCGGCCTTCGAGCTCTATCAGCCGAGTTCCGCGGCCGATGCGCAGCAACTTCTCGAACAACACGGAAACGACGCCATGGTTCTGGCCGGTGGACTCGACAGCTTCGACTGGCTGAAAGATCGAATCCGAAAGCCCAGAGTCGTGGTTGACCTGAGTGGCGTTCAGGAACTCAAGGGGATTCGAACGACTGCCGACGGCATTGAAATCGGCGCGATGACCACGCTCACCGAGGTCGCGACCAACCCTGTCATCCGCCAGAATTACAGCCTTCTCTCCGAGGCAGCCGAGCTGGTCGCTTCGCCGCAGATTCGCAATCAGGGCACGATTGGCGGCAACGTCTCGCAGGATACGCGTTGCTGGTATTACCGGGCTGGCTGGCCCTGTTACCGCGCCGGCGGCAACATTTGCTACGCCGACACCCCGGTCGGGCGGAATCGAGAGCACGCGATTCTGCAGGCCGAGCGATGTGTCGCCGTGAATCCATCCGACACAGCCCCCGCCCTGATCGCGCTCGACGCCCAATTCGTGATTCGCACGCCCAAGGGCGAACAAATCACGCCCGCGGAAAAATACTTCATTGGCCCTGACCTCGATATCACACGCATGAACATTCTCCGTCCCGGCGACCTGCTGGTTGCGATCCGCATTCCGTCGGCATGGGCGAATGCGAGATTCTACTTCGAAAAAATCCGCGACCGGAATGTTTGGGACTTCCCGCTGATGAACGTCGCCTCCGCGACCAGGCTTTCCGGAAACACCATTGAAGACATTCGCATCGCGGTCAATGCGGTTGCGGCGCGGCCCTTGCGCTTGGCATCGGTGGAAGCCGCGGTTCGCGGAAAACCGTGCAGCCCCGAAATCGGAGAGATGGCCGGAAAGCTCGCGGTTCAGGGAGCAGTTCCCTTGCAATTCAATTCCTACAAGATTCCGCTCATGCGAAACCTGGTGAAGCGCGCCATCAGCGGAGTGCAGGAGGCGTCGTGGGCATCGTAGAGTGGGCCACAAGTCCTCTGGGACAGCACGTTCCGATTCACATCGCCTGGTTCCTGATTTGGGTAGCGCTGATCGCCGGAATCGCGTTCTTGGTCGTGCACGCGATCTATATTCGTTACTTCGCCAAAGAAACGCAGTTCCTGCCTGTTTCTCCCACAGGACCAGAATCTCAACTGCCTGCCCGGATCCCGCGCCATTCGCTCGCGGCCAGATTGTTTCACTGGATCATGGCGGCCGCGATGTTCGTTCTTCTATTCACCGCCTTCCTGCCTAAGCTCGGAGTTCAGTTCAATTGGGTCACGTATCATTGGATTGCAGGGACCGTGCTGACCATCTCGATCCTGTTCCACATCGTTCACGCATCCTTTTATCTGGATTTCTGGTCGATCTGGCCGGATCGCGCCGACCTCGAAGATGCTGGCAAGCGAGTGCGGCGCTTCCTGGGACAATCAGCCGCCCTGCCGCGAAAGTTCGCCAAGTATCCGCTCGAGAACAAGCTCTACCACGGCGTGGTGATGCTGACTGGACTGGCCGTGATTGCGACCGGCGTTTGCATGATGTTTCGCGTGCGTACGATCTTCTTCCCGCGCAACCCTTACCTGTTCAGTGATATGACCTGGGGGTTGATGTACGTGCTGCATGGACTGGCGGGCGTCGGCTTGATCACGCTGGTCATCGTGCACGTCTATTTTGCCGTTCGGCCGGAAAAGCTGCCCATCACTGCGTCGATGATCGTCGGCTCGATGAGCCGCGAATTCTATTTGCAAGAGCATGATCCCGCGCGCTGGGTGGTCGAGAATGTCAGCGCTGCCCGCCGAGGCATGGCCGATGCCGATTGAGTTTCTGGAATGCTGTGACACCATCGAAGAATCCTATGAGTTTTTTCTGGCCTATGCCGGCCAGGGTCTTCCCGGCGATGCTGGCAGCCAGCGCGATGCCGAAATACGCGGCTTCCTCGAGCGAACCCGCCAGGCTCTGAGCAGTTTGACCCAAAGCTGCCGCCGCGCCATCCTGCAAAACGAACTTCAGCCCGCGGAAAAATACGAGGCATTTTGTTCCGTGCTGGAACAGGATGCCCGTGCGGCGCTCGCCGCCGTTGATATCGTGCTGGCGCAAGCTTCCATCAGTTCCCAACTGATTGACAACCTGAACGCCTCAGGACATTTGCGCGCCCTCCTGACCGACGTCTTTCTGATCAGCGAGATTTTCGAAAGCGTCCGTAAGCAGGCCACGCCCTCACGTTCGTGAACGTTCCATTGCGGCGCGGCGAATCACGGCACACATCCGCCTTTCAGTTTTCAAGCTTCCCCTTCCACGCAGCATTCGCTCTTCCCACAGGATGGCACTTTGTGTGAAACTTTCACGCATTAAATTGAATTCCAAATGAGGCGCAATGATCTCCTGCGAAATGATCTCCTGCGAAATGACCCGCTCCAAACTGGCTGTCATGCTTGCGTTCCTGTCCCTGTTCTGCACCGTTCCATCGTTTTCACAATTGAATTCAACTTACGCGCGTGATCCGCATCAGCCCATTGATCAGGACTACACGGCGAAGATTCATAAGTACACCACCGATCCATCATTCATCTCTCCGCTGGTGGATTATCTTCCCGCCTCCAAAACTGTGCCCACGCCGGCCAAGATTCTCGGCGATGTTTCCGGCGCTCCCGACATGCTTCCCTACGCCGAAGACGTGTACAAGTACTTCCGCCTGCTCGAATCCAGCACTCCGCGCGTAAAGGTTTTCACCATCGGCCATTCCGAAGAAGGACGGGAAATGATCGCGGTCGCCATCGCCGACGCCAAACTTCTCGCCGACGCGAAGGCCAATGATGCGCGGCTGGCGCAGCTTGCCGACCCGCGTACCATGGGCCTCGACGATGCCAAGGCGCGGCCCCTCCTCGATCAATCCTGGCCGGTTTACTACATCACTGGCACGATTCATTCTCCCGAAACTGGCGCGCCCACAGCCTTAATGGAACTTGCTTATCGCCTCGCCGTCGACGATGCGCCTTATATCAAGTACATCCGCTCGCACATGATCGTGCTCATCACGCCGGTCGTTGAAGTCGATGGCCGCGACCGCATGGTCGATCTCTACAAGTGGCACAAGGCGCATCCCGGGCAAGACTATCCGCACCTGCCCTACTGGGGACACTATGTCGCGCACGACAACAATCGCGACGCCATGGGCATGACCCTCGCTCTCACGCGCAACGTTCTCGACACGTATCTCGCATGGCACGCACAGGTCTTGCACGACCTGCACGAGTCCGTGCCGTTCCTCTACGACAATACGGTCGGTGACGGTCCCTACAATGCCTGGGTCGATCCCACGCTGGCCGACGAGTGGGCGGAACTCGGCGCCAACAACGTCGCGCAGATGCTGAGCTTCGGCATGCCCGGAGTGTTCACGCACGGCGACTTCGATACCTGGAGCCCGGGATATCTCATGTTCTTGGCCAGCATGCACAACGGCATCAGCCGCTTGTACGAAACCTTCGGCAACGGTGGCGCCGATACGGAGAAGCGCATCCTGCAGCCGGACGAGTACGAGCGAACATGGTACAAGCAGAATCCGCCGTTTCCGGTCGTGACCTGGTCGCAACGCGACAACAACAACTACGAAGAAACGGCGCTGCTTTCGACGATCTCTTACTTTTCGCAGAATACCCGCCACTTCCTCGAGAACTTCTATCTGAAGAGCAAGCGGTCGATTGAAAAGCCGTCTCTAGCCGGCCCGGCTGCCTATGTCATGCCTGCCGATCCCGCGGAATCGAATCGTCAAGTTGAATTGCTCAAAGTATTGAAGCGCCAGCACGTCGAGATCTCGCAGCTTGACGAAGCAGCTACTTCGCCCGTGCCGGCGGAAAAGCGCGGCGAAAAGCCGAAGCAAGAATCCTTCCCCGCCGGCAGCCTCGTCATCCGCATGGATCAGCCTTACTCGCGCATCGCCGATGCGTTGCTCGACCGCCAGTTCTGGGCCGCCAGCGATCCACAGAAGCATCCTTACGACGATACGGGATGGTCCTTCACGCATCTGTTCAATGTCAAAGTTGTCCGCGTCACCGATGCTTCGATTCTGAAAGCAAAGATGACCGCGCTCGAAGATCCGGCTGCCCTCACAGGAAAAATATCCGGCTCGGGATCTGTGCTCGCGATCGACCATACCGGCCAAATCTCGCTTCTGTCGCTGGTTTACAAGCTCAACGGCACGACGCTCAAAGTTGCAGAAAAACCGTTCGATGCCGGCGGCAAGCATTTCGCGGCTGGATCGCTGATCGTCAGCGGCTCCGACGACAAGACAAATTTGGTTCTCCATGATCTCTCGCTCGATGCCTCGCGCCTCGATGCCGAACCATCCGTACCAACGCACACAGTCACAGCGCCGCGCATCGCGATGATACATACATGGCTGGGAACGCAGCGCGAGGGCTGGTGGCGCCAGGCATTCGACAACGCGGGCATACCATTCGATTACATGAGCACGCAGGCCATCGCAAAACTGGAAGACCTGCGGTCTAAGTACGACGTCATCATCTTCGCGCCGGTCGGGGGAACGTCGGCCCAGCAGATCATCAACGGAATTCCCTTGTGGAACAATCCGATGCCGTGGGAAAAATCCGATCTGACCCCCAATCTTGGACGCATCGACAGCACGCCCGACGTCCGCCCCGGCCTCGGGTATGACGGCCTGGCGCACTTGAAGAAGTTCGTCGAAGATGGCGGGCTACTGATCACCTGCGAAGACACGGCGCAGTTTGCCATCGATGTAGGGCTCGCCCCGGGCGTCAGCGTTGCTCCGCGAGGCGATGCCCGCGTTGACGGCACCGTCATGAACACCGTCTTCGTCGATCGCGATAGCCCGGTCGCTTTCGGTTACTCGACCAGCGTTCCGGTCATGAGCGCTGGCGGCATGGCCTTCAACATCAGCAACACCATGGGCCGCGGAGGATTCCGCTCGCTCACGGATCCCGCCGAAGCATTCAGTGATCCCTATGCCCATCGCGCGACTGGCCGCGGCAGCGTTGAAGACAGCGACGAGCCGCAGGGAAGAAAAATCGCTGACGCCGAGCCACTCTACAAGCAGCAGCCGTGGGAAGCTAAGCGTTTGGATGAAGAGGACATCCGTAATAACCCGCAGGTCATTCCCGTTGCGTTGCGACCCGATGTCATCCTGCGCTTCTCTGACGCCAAGTCTCTTTTGCTCGATGGTTTGCTCGATAAAGCCTCAGCGATCGCCGAGCACGCAATCGTCGTCGATGCCCGCCTCGGCCAGGGAAACGTGCTGCTCTTCGCCAACAACCCGATTTATCGCGGCGAAACCATTGGCACGTATGCGCTCGTGTTCAACGCGATTATGAATCACGAGCATCTCACTTCTTCTCCGCGCGAGAATGCGAGCCCCGAGGCAACGAAACCAGAGACGCGTTAGGCTTTCGGAAGGGTAAGGCTTCCAGCCGCGCCGTAAAGCACGTGTAGGGACAGCGCCCTCGGCTGTCCGGCGGAGCGAAGCTCCGCTGTAACGCTTCCTCGCGGGACTTCCGCCGTGCCCTGAATATCCATGGGTTTTTGGCCCATC
>JASHQK010000072.1 GCA_030039195.1 Candidatus Sulfotelmatobacter sp. | reverse complement strand
GTAAGCCAGCAGAAACTCCAGGGGTCGCGAGCGAGTTCTACTGCCCGATCCAGACGACTGGCCTCGGGAGCAACGAACTTGATACAGCCGTATTCGGCATTGATGCATTGCAAGCCATCGAACTTGCGATCCGATTTGTCCGCTACCGATTGGTCGACATAAATGCAAGCAACGACGGCTGCCTCCGCTGGCTCGACGAGCCGCTGCCAGCGGATTGGGCGCAGGAGGAAGAATAGCTGGCGCGAAAACGCGATATGGATTGGAACCCGCCACCCTCGCTAGCAAGACGCTGTCAACAGTAGCTCAACCTTAGCCATCGCTTCCGCCTGAACTTTGGGATCATCTCCGAAACCTTTGAGCCAAGCAACATCACGCTCCCGCCGAAACCATGTCATCTGACGCTTGGCATAATTACGATGCGCCTGCTGCGCTGCCTGGATTGCCTGATCACGAGTTAGCGAGCCCTCCAAGAACTGCATGGCCTGCTTGTATCCAAGTGAAGCTAGCGGCCGGGCAGCGGGACCGTGCATTTTGAGCAGTTGAGCCGTCTCTTCTACCAGCCCGTTTTCAAACATTTCCTCAGCGCGCCGGTTGATGCGGTCGTAGAGCGCGGCGCGATCCGGATCGAGCCCCAGCCGCAGGATGCGAAATCCGCTTAGCGGTTCGCGCCCTTGCCGCCACAGTTCGGTCATCTTCGCGCGTGACGCCAGGCAGACCTCGATGGCTCGGATCATCTTCGACACATCATTCGCGTGAATTCTTTCTGCCGCGGGGCGATCGAGCCGATTGAGAATGCGGTGCAAGTACTGCGACCCGCGCGCCGCAGCTCGCTTGCGCAAACGCTCGCGCAACTCTTCCGACCGCTGCGGGCCGGGGAAAAGGCCTTCCAGCAGCGCCCGCAGGTAAAGTCCGGTGCCGCCGACCACGATGGGCAAGGGTCCTCCGGCTGCGATTTCGAAAAGCTCTTGCCGCGCCCGGCGGGCGTATTCGCCGGCTGTCATGTAATGCCCGGGATCGACAAAATCAAACAGCCGGTGAGGAACTCTTGCGCGCTCCGCTGACGAAGGCTTGGCCGTGCCGATGTTGAAATCGCGATACATCGCGACCGAATCGCAATTGACGATTTCGCCGTGGAATTTCTTAGCGAGTACCAGGGATAGCGCGGTTTTGCCGCTGCCGGTGGGACCAAGAATTACGACCAGCAGCGGTTCGGAACTCTCGGAGTGGGCCAGGCGCACGTTCAGCGCAGGCTCCAATGAATATCGTGCCAGTAGCGAATCAGCGTGAGCGCAAGCAGCAGCAGTGCGATCGCCAGCAATCCGGTCGCTTCGGAGGCATAGACGGCGTGGCGCCGGTGGCGGCTCTGAGGATCTTCCTTGGAGGCTTGTACTGGCACGGCGTTATTTTAGCGCCGGAGCTTACGACGGAGAAGCTCTTGCGGGCACTTCGGCGACAGAATCTCGGATGCTACACTACGCCCCGGACAGCCGAGGACGGCCGTCCCCACAACTGATGCCTGAGAAAAAGACCATCACCTTCGGAGTCTTCGAGCTCGATCTCACCGCCGGCGAATTGCGCAAGAGCGGAACGAGGCTGCGCCTGCAAGGTCAGCCGCTGCAGGTGCTCGCCTTATTGCTGGAGCGAGCCGGAGACGTGGTCACGCGCGAAGAATTGCGGCAAAGCTTGTGGTCGTCTGACACGTTTGTCGATTTTGATCACAGTTTAAATACCGCGATCAACAAAGTCCGTGACGCGCTCGGCGATTCGGCCGCGAGTCCGCGCTACATCGAGACTCTTTCCCGCCGAGGTTATCGCTTTATCGCTCCAGTGCACCGTGCGAAGTCGCTAGTCGCCGCCGCTGAACAACCCGCTGGAATCGTCGCTTTACCCGATCCCCCCGCCGCGAATACAACCCGGCCCTCCACAACGACCGGGATGCCCCCTGAAGTGCATCCGGAACTGGAAGTGCCGATTCCCAATCGTGCCATCACGCGCGGACTGTTTTTTCTGATTCAGCTCATGTATCTGATTTTTTATATCGTTGCCCTTTTCCGCCTGCATGCCATTCAGGCTCTCGCGGATTCCTTTCTATCTTCCTGGGGCGCAATCACGCTTTTCGTCGTCGCGATGGTGACGGCGGGAATTGGCATTCCCGTCCGCTGCTACTTGACTTCGGCAGTGGCCTTCGATTATCGGCGCCTGGGCGAAACTTTCCGCCGTATCTTTCCTTTCGTTCTTCTCCTCGACGAACTGTGGGCGGTGGCGCCGTTCCTGCTGATTCACAAAATCGGATTAGGTGGAGCATTCGCGGTCAGCGCCGCGCTGCTCTATGTACCGTTCTCGGAGCGAACGCTGATCCGAATGGCGTACGTCAAGAGAGAAGTGCGCTGAGTTTCGCGCTTCCTTTCAAAGCGCCTGTGCCGCCTGTTCCACATCCGACGCAAGAAATGGAGCGCGCGCCAGCCATCGTTCCGGTAAACTAATAGGCTATCTCATTTATAAGGAAGTCCATCATGTTGCATAAGAATCGTCTCTTTACTCCGGGACCGACGCCCTTGCTGCCGGCGGCGCAAACGGCGATGGCTGCTTTTACGGCGCATCATCGGACGGCCGACTTCAAGGCGCTGTTTCAGCGCGTGCTCGCCGACATGAAAGAATTTATTGGAACGAAAAATGACGTGCTGGTGTTGGCTTGTTCCGGCACGGGCGTCATGGAAGCAGCCGTATCGAACCTGACCTCGCCGCACGACAAAGTGCTCGTCTTGACAGCTGGGAAATTTGGCGAACGTTGGTCCGGGCTTTGCAAGGCCTTCGGCTGCCAAGTGGAAGAGTTGAAGGTGCCCTACGGCGAGACTTTCTCGCTCGACGAGATTCGCGCCCGGCTTTCATCCAATCCGCGGGCGGTGTTCGTGCAGGCCACCGAAAGCTCGACCGGTGTGCGCCACGACATTGAAGCGATCGCGAAGGTCGTCCGCCAGCATGGGGACGAAACTCTGCTGGTTGTGGATGCAATTACGGGCTTGGGCACAACTCATCTCGACGTTGACGGATGGGGAATCGACTTCATCATCGGCGGATCGCAGAAGGCGCTGATGATGCCGCCGGGGCTGGCTTACTGCGCGGTCAGCGAGCGGGCCTGGAAGAGCATGGATAAGACGATCTCGCCGCGTTACTACTTCGATCTGCGCAAGGAAAGAAAATCGGCGGCCAAGGGCGAGACTGCCTACACTCCAGCGACTTCACTTTTTGCCGCGCTCGGAGCAGCCCTGGAATTCATTCGCGGCATGGGCGCAGGAAATCTCGCTCAAGGTCGCGAAGCGTTGGTCAACAATGCCGAGCTTTGTGCGGAGATGACTCGCGCCGGAGCAAAAGCCTTGGGATTGAAATTGTATGCTTCCGCGCCCGCAGGCGCGCTCACCGCGATCTGCGCGCCCGAGGCATTAGATTCCGGGAAGATTGTGAAAGAGTTCCGCGAGTCGTTCGACGCAGTCGTGGCCAACGGTCAGGGCGAGATGAAAGGAAAGATATTCCGCATCGCTCATATCGGCTATTACGACTATCTCGATACCATCGGGATCCTCGGCGCGCTCGAACATGTGCTGGCGCGGGTCACCGACAAGAGCATCGAGTATGGCTCGGCAGTGCGGGCGGCCCAGCAGGTTTACGCCCGCACCATGACCGAAAAGCGCCAACTGGTCAATGCGTAGACAAGGGTCAGAGCTGGGGGGCAGAGCTTCACCTTCCGGCTTCTGCCCCAATGCGCAGCCCTCAGTTGATCGTGAACGTCACCGCAGTCGAAGTTTCGGCCGTCGTTCCACCGCCGCCGTAAGGCCCAGTACCTGCCGTGGCGGGATTAGTAACCGTAACCTGAACAGTTCCCGCGGCTGTGATCGCGGAAGCTGGAATCGCTACCATGAGCTGGTTTCCACTTACATACGTCGTGCCAGTCATGGCGGTGCCGTTCCAGTTCACCTGAGCGTTCGAGTTGAATTTGCTGCCGTTGACGGTGAGAGTGAATGCCGCGCCGCCGGCCGTAGCGGCGTCGGGATTCAGTTGCGAGATCGCCGGAAGGTTGCCGGCAGTAGCCGAAGCGGGCTTGGAGTTGTATCCACACGCGAGCGTGAACGCTATGCCAACCGCAAGAGCCGCTGTTTTGATGCTGAACAAGGTCTTCATAAATTTTTCTCCTGAATGGGGAGGACGATGGTTGGAGTCTAGCGAGCGCCGGACGCGGGAGTGTCAGACGTGTGTCACAAGCAAGTCATTTTTTCTCGATTAGTAACCTTACTCTCGTAATCAGATTGTCAGAAAGAGGAACTCATCCGTGAAAATCGTTGTGGCGGAAAAAATCTCTGGAACAGCTGTGGCTCAACTGCAGGAGCCGGGATGGACCGTGCTCACGGCCGATCAACTGGATGGAAAACTACCCGAGCACCTGGAATCGGCGGACGCCCTGATCGTGCGGTCGGCGGTGCAGGCTGATGCGGCGCTTCTCGCCCATGCGAAAAAATTGCGAGTGATTGGCCGCGCCGGCGTTGGCGTCGACAACATCGATCTGGATGCGGCGACGCGTAAAGGCATCGCCGTCATGAACACGCCCGGTGCGAATGCCGTCGCCGTCGCCGAGCAGACGATCGGCATGATGCTCGCCATGGCGCGCCATCTCTGTCGTGCCGACGCCCTCACTCACGCAGGCAAATGGGAGAAGAAATCGCTGCAGGGCACGGAACTGCGCGGCAAAACGCTTGGCATCATCGGCCTCGGACGAATCGGCATGGAAGTCGCGCGCCGGGCGCGCCCGTTCGGCATGGACTTGATCGCGCACGATCCGTTCGTGTCCGTAACCATCGCGAAGGAGCAGGGAATTCGGCTGGCTACTCTCGACGAGCTCTACGCCGTGGCGGATTACATCACGTTGCATGTGGGCCTTACGCCACAAACTGCCGGCATGATTAACGCCTCGTCGATCGCCAAGATGAAAAAGGGCGCCCGCCTGGTGAACTGTGCCCGGGGCGAACTGGTGAGTGAAGCCGATCTGGCCGAGGCGCTGAAGAGCAAGCACCTGGCCGCCGCGGCGATCGACGTTTTTGCCGAAGAGCCCCCTAAGAATTCTCCGCTGCTTGCGCTCGAAAATGTGGTGCTCACGCCGCACGTTGGCGGTTCCACGCACGAGGCCCAGGAAGCCGTCGGAGTGCAGATCGCGCAGCAGGTCAAAGAGTATTTGAAGCACGGGGTCATCCAGAACGCGGTGAATGTCCCCTCGGTTTCGGCGGAAGAATATGCCGAGATGCAGCCCTATATTCTGCTGGCCGAGCGGTTAGGCGCATTCCTCGGGCAGATCTCGGAGGGCGGCATCGAGGAAATCGCCATTCGCTACGGCGGCCACATCGCCGAACGGAAGACCGAGTTGATTCGTAATGGAGCCATCAAGGGCATTCTGAACCAGGCCCTGGAGGAAAAGGCGAATCTGGTGAACGCCTCCGCAATCGCTGAAGCCCGTGGCTTGCGCGTCCAGGAATCGCATAAGCCAAAGAGTTCAACCGGGGGCGCCGGCAGCGTCTTATCGATTTTCGTCAAGTCTCACGACGAACACATCGTCAAGGGAGCGGTCTTGCATGGGAGCCTGCCGCGGCTGCTGCATGTCGATGGCATCGACGTCGAGGCTCCGCTCGAGCGCAATCTGATCTACATGCGAAACCGCGACGTGCCGGGCGTGATCGGAAAGGTCGGTACGATTTTGGGCGAAGAATCAATCAACATCGCGGATTTTTCCCTCGGTCGCCGCAGCAGCGACACCGAATCAGGCCAGCCTCGGGAAGCCATCGCCGTGGTACACGTCGACGGCGTTGTGCCGGAGGAAGTTGTGAAGAAGCTGAAGGCGATTCCGGCCGTGCACACCGCGAAAGCTGTGAGGCTGTTCTAGAGCCACTTACCATCCAGGTCGCAGTCCCGGCGAGGACATCGAATGCCGCGACGACCCTCGCGGTTCACGCGATCCCGTAAAGTCTTTCGCGCTTTGTCATCCTGAGCGAAGCGAAGGACCCCATGTAACCAGATCCCTCCTCTGGCATGAGTGGGAACTCCTCCTCCACCGCCAGCAAGGCATCGTCAGAATTTCCTGGTACCTTCGTCTCGAGGATGAAATCTTCGACTGCCCTGCTGCTTCGCTACGCGAATCAGTCGCTCCGCTTAGGATGACAGGGATAGGCTATTCTTCCGGATTGTCTCTCCGCAGTTTGCGGCTTTCCGCCAGCAGAGACATGGAGTGCATCAGATTCTGCAGCGTCACGATTCCTACTAATCGCTGATCCTCTACCACGGGAATGATGCTGGCGTTTCTTGCCGTGAGTTTGCGAAACGCAGAACCTAAAGTCTCTTTTCGCAGCGAGACTTCAAAGATCTTGTTCATTACGGCCTGCACATAGCCGTTGCCTTCCGCCCGCAGCGCTTCCAGAATCCTCTGCTTCGAAATCACTCCGACCATATCACTGCCGCGAATCACCGGAAAATCATCCTGCAGGCAGTGCACCGCTTTATCGAGAGCGTCTTCCAGCGTATCCGCAGGCGAGAGCGTGGCGAAGTCGGTCAGCATCACTTCTTCGAGGTTCACGTTGTCGAGCACCGACTGAAATACCAGCGCGCGTCCCTCGAGCTGAGCAGCGCAGAAAACGATCGCTCCGATCATGGTGAGCCAGTTGTCGCTGAGCAGGCCCGCGACCATCAGAACCATGGCGATGGCGTTGCTGATTGAAACCGCCCGCCGCGTGGCGGTGCTCATGTCGATCTCGCGGGAAAGAACAGCTCGCAGAACCCGCCCCCCATCCATCGGATAGGCGGGCATCAGATTCAGAATCGCCAGATAGAGATTGGCCCACACCAAGCTGCTGGGCAAATTCCTCGACTGCAGAAACGGCCATTTCCCCAGCGGAATGGTGGGATCCACGGCGATGACGATCCCCGCCGTCAAAAGCGCGAGGGCGAGACTGACCAGAGGCCCGACGAGAGCCAGTCGGATCTCCCGTTTCCATAACAGGCTGCTGGTCTGTTTTTCCGGCTGCGCCGGCTCGTCATACAGGGTCACTCCCGTGAGCGGCAGCAGAATCGTCGCTTTCGGAACCAAGCCGTAGCGACGCGCCGCCAAGATGTGGGCGCATTCGTGCGCCGCCACACAAGCCAGAATAATGCCTGTCAGGGCCAGGTCGCGTGGCCCATTCGCACTGCCGTGGTGCGCAGAATACTCGTTAAAAAAGATAAAAAGCGGCAGCAGGATAAACGTCAGGTGAATCCGGACGTCAACGCCAAACAGATGGCCCGCAGGAATTGACCAGCTTCGCATAGTTCTCGCTGGATTTATTCTACATGGATGCGGTGGTCTATCGCGGCGGCCAAAGGTACAGTGCCATGCGGGTGATTGCGGGAAAATACCGGAGTCGTCCTCTCCGTTCCCTGCCGGGCATGGATCTCCGTCCGACCTCAGACCGGCTGCGGGAAACCCTGTTCAACGTCTTGAGTTCCGGCAATCCGTCCGCCCTCGAAGGCACCGTCTGGCTGGATCTGTTTGCGGGAACCGGAGCAGTGGGCATCGAGGCCTTAAGCCGGGGGGCAAAACAGGTCTACTTTGTTGAGTCGTCTTCGGCGGCCGTCGACCTGATCCGCAGAAACCTCCAAAGCCTGGGGATTGCAAATGGATTCCGCGTTCTTCACGAACAAGTGCCGGGAGCTTTCTGGCGCATGGGCCGGGAGCGGGTCGCCGCCGACGTGGTATTCATCGACCCTCCTTACCGCATGCAAGACGCATATCGTGAAACGTTGCTGGCGCTGGCGCATTCGCCCGTGATCTGGGCCATGTCGGTGGTCATCGCGGAACACGAAAAACAATTTGATCCGGGCGAGGAATTCGGGCCGCTGCGAAGATTTCGCAAACTCGCGCAGGGAAGTGCGGTATTGAGTTTTTATCGCAGGGGAAGCGCGCTCGAAACGCCGGCCTCACACAATCACGATGATTCGAGCGGCTACAAGCGATTCGATTAGAAGATCCGACCGGTTCGCCAAACCTTAGCCTACATGATCAATTCGTCCGTGCGCCGTGCGATCGGATGCTGCATCTCCTCGAGATCGTTCTTCACCATGTTCAAGCCATAGACGCACTCTTCGAAATTCCGCGACAGGCTGGCGAACATGGGCGCGACCTTGGCGTACTCGAAATGCTCAAATTTCGAAACGATGTAATAGCTCTCTTTGCCCGCCTTGATCCATGCAATAAAGTTTTCCAGCCGATTCCGCCGCAATCGGAAATGATTGATGCTCTCGGGGAACATTCCCGCGAAAAACAGCGCGTAATCACCGATGTGCTTGCGCACTTGCCGTTCGCGGTCAAACGACGGCGCGGCACCGTAGACCGGATCCGATTCCAGCAGCATCTCCCCGACATCATCCAGCGGACGGTTCGACGCGTTGCGTATTTTATAGAGCTGATCGGCTTCGCAGAATTCGGCGAGCAAATGCGAAACGTACGCGACAATCTGCGGATCGCGAATGCCGATCTCGTGAGCGTAGTGACGTCCCACCAGATCTTCAAACAACCGACGCAGCGGATGCGATTCCGAGATCATAATCCAGGCCCCCTGAACCCCGCGCCCGGCGCGGAGTTACAGCTCATTGCGACAGTAGATAACGCACTTTGGTTGTCGAACGCAAGTGACTTTTGTTTATCATCGCGATTTGTTTTCCTAATCCTTTGGACGGTCGTGCCCTGCCGCGAGTTGTCACGACCTTGCTATTGGCACTCGTGCGCAAGGGCTGCTAAAGTCGGCTCATGAACGGTTCCTCGCTAAAGCTGAGGATTGCATGCTCTTACAGGTGAAGAAGTGAAACCGGCGGCCATCGATCATGGGGTTTTGTTGGCTCAATGCAGGCATCGGGAAGGGCGCAACGATTGCAGCGACCCTAGGCGAGCAAATGGCTCATGTGGGCCATTAGGGGTAACTCCTTCGTAACCATGAAGAGTGCACAATTTTTGTTGCAGATTCATACGGCTGAAATATCTTGCAAGTAATCTGGACCTCAGGAGATTCGACGCATGGCACCAGCCCGGGGATCGAAATCGCTGCCGTTGCAGGTTGCCGCAGTCTGCTATCGCAGGCGAGGCAGCGCGATCGAGTTTCTGCTGGTCAACACCAACGGCGGGAGTAAGTGGACATTCCCCAAGGGATCGACCGATCCCCGGCTTTCGCACAGCCAGGCGGCGGAGCGCGAAGCGGCGGAAGAAGCAGGCGCAATCGGGACGATCGAGCCGCGGCATTTTCATCTATACATTCATTCCAAGGGAGTGTTCTGGCAGCCCGGCGGCGTGCAGGAATTTGTGGTGAAGGCGTTTCTGATGGAAGTCCATCAGATGCGCAAGCCCGATGAGGCGAACCGCAAGCCGACGTGGGTCAGTCCGGACGAAGCCAAACGGCGGCTCGCCAAGGGACGCGAAGTGAAATATTTCCACGAACTCGAAGCGGCGATCGATCGCGCACTGGAACGCATTCAGTTTCACAGCGAACTGTGGGGAGCGTATCCGGGAGCGCGGAATGCGCGGGCCGTGGCGAGCGCGAAAGATCCGATCGCGGAAGCGCTGTGGCCTTAAATCTTTGCCCTTCCTGTTTCACCCCCACGAACTGATCGAGGACTAGTCCTTTCGCGGTGGATCGACCGTCCACGGCGGAACAACTCCGATCGAGCGCGCGTAAGCGATCTGCTGGCCGAGATGCTGCGCGATGTGCTGCACGATGTAGAGCAAGACGCCGCGTTCGGTAATTTTCCCTCCGTTCCAGGCAAGAGTTTTTTCCAGGTCGGCATCCGGCATGGCGCGGATGGCTGCCTTGGCGTGGGCGTATGACGCCTTCAGCGTGGCGATGACTTTTGCCTTGTCAGTGGTGGAGTCTTCCAGAGTCTTAGTGTCGACGTCCGCAGGAGTCGGAGTGCCCACCAGTTTGTACAGGTTGTAGTTAGCGGCGCTGGCGTGCAGAAACACCTGGGCGATGGTGCGAACGTCGGGAGAAGGACGCCAGGTGTATTTCTCGGCGGGGATGGCTTCCGCGAGGCGGACGAACTCGCTTTCCTGGATCATTACTTCGGCCATCACCTCCGAGCGGTAGCCGGTGACGCCTGGCGTTCCATCTCTGTAGGGATAAACCTGCGCCGTGACCCGGATCGAACTGATCGTGATCAGGATCAGACCGACAGCGGAGAGGATTCGTGGCATACGCCTCCTCGGCGGAGTGAATGGTGGACTCAATCGGCGAGATTATAGCGATTCTCGAAAGATTGTCACGCCCTGATCGAAGTTGGAACGACCTTGCTCGGGACGCTATAATCGGCTCTATGGAAGCTGACGAACTGCTCAAACAGGCGCTGGCGCTGTCCGACAAGGAACGCGCCGAGCTGGCCTCCAGCCTGATTGACAGCCTTGATCCTGGGGTAGACGCCGACACCGAACTTGCCTGGCAGGAGGAGATCTCCCGACGGCTTGCGGACATTGAGAATGGGCGGGTCAAGACCATCTCCTGGGACGAAGTAAGCCGCAAAGGCCGAGCGCTTCTAGATGGCAGGTAAGTCGGTCAGGTTTCATCCCGAAGCTGAACAAGAATACCTATCGTCACTGGCCTGGTACAAGGAACGCAGCCCGGCCGCTGCGTTCGATTTCGAACGCGAATTCCAGCGCGTCATCTCCGCTATAGCCGAGGCACCTGAGCGTTGGCCAGTTTGTTTCTCTGGGTGTCGCCGATACGTTCTTCGCCAATTCCCGTTTAGCGTTGTCTATCGCAGTCTCGAAACAGAGTTGTTCATCCTGGCGGTGGCGCACGGACATCGTCGGCCGGGTTACTGGAGAAATCGATTGCGGCAACGACGCACCGCAACGTCAGCTACTCCAATTTGAAATTAAGGCCTTGAATCCCCATACCAACGCAGGACTCGCAGCGCGCGCAGCGTGTTCCAGCGGCTGGCCCTGCCGACCTCGGTCTCCATCTGCAACGGAATGTGTTCCCGATGGAGCAGGTTGAGCGGCCAGCGGCCGTTCTGGTGGCGGCGTTCGATCACGAGTTCGACGGCTTCGCGCACCCGGGTATCGGGCTGGATTCCTGCATCGCGCAGATAATCGAGTCCGCGCAAGACGTCGTAGTGCCAAAAAGTTGGAAATGAGAAACGGAGCCAGCGTTGGTCGATGATTTCGCCGGTTCGAAGCGAGCGGAACATGCGGCGCTCGAGCAGATAATTTTCTGCCTTCTTGCGTGCCTTCGTGATGACCTTCGATCTGCGCCCGGCTCGTTCGTATGTCAGCAGTCCCTCGAGCACGCAGATCGTGGTATGGAACGAAGAGCGCCGGCTTAGCGGACGTTTCGGCGAGGGTTCAACCGCTTCGCAATTCCATCCGCCGTCTTCGAGTTGCTCGCTCAAGAGCCGGCGGGCGAGTGCGTCATTGGGCTTGTTGAAATACGCGCCGAGCGCCAGGATTCTGCCATTGATGCACGGTTCCGTTTCTCCGTGGAGGAATGGGCGGTTGTTGAGTGGCTTGAAGACGAGCCGTTTGTCGACGCGGTCGATCATTTCTTTGGCTTGCTTGCTCGCGGGGTCGAGACCGAGATCCATTAATGCGACGAGAGTGTAGAGGGTAACGAGCCAGCCGCGGTCGTTCGGTCCGCCCCAGTAACCCGCGGGAGATTGCAGGGCGAGCAGCTTGGCTCCCCAACCTTCGGTGGCGATGCGAGCGCGTTCGGCTGCAACCGCGTGGGGCGCAGCGTCGGCGAGGTCGCGCATCACCTGCCAGCGAATGGGAGGATCGGAATCGAGCAGCCATTTTATGTGCGCGGGTCGGGGCGCGTAATCGGCGAGGTGCATCGGAGTTTTATAGCATGTGCCGGGCAAGTTTTGATCCGAGCGCGTTCGGTTTCATCCCGAACTTGCCGGAGCGTGGAGCGCGTGGGTCATAGGGGGCGGCGCGAAAGATCAGATCGCGGAAGCGGTCGGGCCATAGAAACTCAGCAACTCGCAATTGGCTGCCAGCCGGTAATCAGATTCCCCGTCATGGTGGGCGAAGTTTTCTGCTCGAATGCGCATCTGCAAAATCCCACTGCACCCAGAAGAGGCTTCCCCTAGCGCGCGGGCCTGCCCAACACCGCCAACGCCTGCGCCGGGTGAAGACGCACGGCAAATTTGTCGTCGTGTCCGCAGCTGATGACCGTCGTGTGGTTCGGATATTCTCTGACCCAGATCACCTTTTCCGGGTTCACATAGACCTCCAGTCCGTCCACATCCTCAAACATTACGAACTCCATGTTGCCTCCTGTGGGTAAATCTGTGATTTGTCGGTTTGCCGTCCCCCGCATTCGAACATTTCGGCGCGAAATCCCACTTGCCTCAAAATCGCGGCCTCAGGGAATTTGAGTGGAAACGCGCGGCGCCGTCAATCATGGTCCTCTTTCCCCTGTTACGATAATTGCAGTCCCATGATTCAGCTCTCCGGCGCCGGAAAAAGATTCGGCCACAAACTCCTATTCGAAAACGCAGACTGGCTGATTACGGCGCAGGACCGCGTCGGCCTGGTGGGCGCAAACGGCACCGGCAAGACTACCCTGATGAAAATTCTCACCGGCATGGATACGCTCGACTACGGCGCGCTCACCCTCGCCAAGGGCACGTCTGCCGGATATCTGCCGCAGGATGGTCTGACGCTCTCCGGCCGCACTGTGTTTGCCGAGTGCATGTCGGTCTTCGACGACCTGCGCGCGATGGAAAAGGAACTCGAGTCGCTCATGCACAGCATGGCGGAACTCGATCATACGAGTGCCGAGTATGAAGCCGTCGCCGATCGCTATCACGTTATCGAGCACGAATTCCGCACGCGCGATGGATATTCAATCGAAGCCGAAGTCGGCCGCGTGCTGATGGGTCTGGGATTCAAAAAGGAAGACTGGGAGCGGCAGACCGACGAATTTTCCGGCGGCTGGCAGATGCGACTCGCGCTGGCCAAGCTGCTGTTGCAGAAACCGAATCTGCTGCTGCTCGACGAACCGACGAACCATCTCGATCTCGAAGCGCGCAACTGGCTGGAAGAGTATCTGCAGGAGTATCCGCATGCGTTTGTGCTGATTTCGCACGATCGATACTTTCTCGATGTCACGATCAAGAAGATTGTCGAAATCTGGAACAAAAAGCTCTGGTTCTATACCGGCAACTACGACAAGTTTCTCGTGCAGAAGACGCAGCGCAACGAGCAGTTGCAGGCGGCGTATAAGAATCAGCGCGAGCGCATCGACCAGTTGGAAGTGTTCATCAACCGCTTTCGCTATCAGGCGACGAAGGCGAAACAGGTGCAGAGCCGGATCAAAGAGCTGGAGCGAATGGAGCGGATCGAAGTCCCTCCGGAAGAGAAAACGATTCACTTCAAATTTCCGCAGCCCAAGCCGAGCGGACGCATCGTCGCGGAATTCGAGAATGTCGCCAAGACTTATCCGGCGCGGGCGCGGACGGGCCAGTCGGATGCCGGCGGAGGAAACGGCGCTGGTCGGTTTTTGGAAAAAGACAAGGAAGTTTTTCGCGCTGTCGGTTTCATGATCGAGCGCGGCGACCGCATCGCCCTCGTCGGCGTAAATGGCGCGGGAAAATCGACGCTGATCAAATTGCTGGCCGGAACCGAGCCTCTGAGCGATGGCGAATATCGCCTTGGCCATAATGTGCAGGCGGACCATTTCGCGCAGGATCAGTACAAAGAACTCGACGCCGATGCTCGCATCATCGACGACCTCGGCCAGGTCTCTCCGCGCTCGACTGAAACTGAACTCCGCAGTCTGCTCGGCTGTTTTCTGTTTTCCGAAGACGACGTCTTTAAGAAGATTGGCGTTCTCTCCGGCGGCGAGCGCGGGCGGTATGCGCTGTTGCGACTACTCCTGCATCCGGCGAATTTTCTTCTGCTCGACGAGCCCACGAACCACCTCGATATGCGCGCCAAAGACGTTCTGCTCGCCGCCTTGATGAACTACACCGGAACTGTCGTCTTCGTCTCGCATGATCGTTATTTCATCGACAAGCTGGCCACGCGCGTTTTCGAGATCGGCGGAGGCAAGGTCGAAGTCTTTCCCGGCAATTACGAAGATTATCTCTGGCGCAAGCAAGGCGGGCAGGAGGTCGCGCCGACCCTCGCGGATGTTCCGGGCGCTCTTGCAGCGAAGTCGGTTCAAGGAAATGGGAGTCGTGTAGGAAATGTGGGTGCCCCAGTTCTCGCCGATGTTGCGAGAAGTGGGAACATCCCGTCGGTTGCGCATCCCAACGGCGCTTCCTCAAGCGAAGTGCGGAGCGAGGTCCCCAAGAAGCGGTTGAATCCTCTCAAGCGCAAACAGATGGAAGATCGCATCCAGGAACTGGAAGAAGGAATCGAGCAGGCAGAAGCGGCAATCGCCCAACATGAGACTGCGTTGCAAAATTTCGTGAGCGCGGAAGAAACCGAACGTCAGGCACGGGACCTGAGCCGAGTGAAGGCCGACCACGCCGCCTTACTGAAAGAATGGGAAAAGCTTTCGCAGTCGCTGCAGGAATCGTGAATACGATGCTTTCCGTAGTTCGCCCGTTCTCCCACAAAACGCCAAATAGAACGACACTGCAGACACGCGTGGCTACGCTCCGCGGGGCCGACGAGGGCGACCCTACACGAACGCTCACTCGGCCATCTTCGCCACGTGCACGTCGAAGCCTGTCTTCGGCAAAAGCGAAGTCAAAGAGAATGCCTTGAATCCGTCGCCGCTGATTTCCGTATGCCGATAAATTCCCGGCTCGCTCTCGATCGTCTCGCGCCGCCCTTCCATGTCGGCAAGAAAATCCTGCGCGCGGGCTACGCTCACATCTACATCCTTCGCGCGAACGACCACCGCCTCCGACGCGTACGACCGCACCAGCTTTGGCCAATATTTCTCCAGCAAGTCGGTACTGGCGAAAATGTCGGCCCAGATAATCCGTCCATTCACGGCGACCACGACGCCCACGGCATCGCGATCGCGCAGTTGATGAATCACGCTTTCGTAATTCTGTTCGATCGGCTTGGCTACAGCATCAACCTGCTGTCGGACCGCACCGTTTTCCATCACTTTCGCGTACGAACTTGTTTGCGCGACTTCACCGGCTACGACCGGAGCGTCGGCCTCGAGTTCCACCCTCACCGCTTCCTGCTGTTTTCGAACCTCGGCCCAGACTTCGCCCTGATCCTTGTCACCCATCGCCTTCGCGCGGACGGAAGGCTGCGCCATCATCGTTACCGGGCCGCCGACAGCAACTCCTGCCCTCGAGCCATACATGGCCCCCGACGCTCCAAACTGTTGGCTCGTTTGCACCCAGCGTCCCGGCTCGACGCAGAACACGCTCAAATCGATGGGATCGCTTTCCGCCGGCACAATGCGGTCTTTCCCGATCACTCGATCCTGCTTTCCTCCGGTGACAATTTCGCCCGCGAGCAACAGCAGCGGCCGCTTCGAGTTGTTCACCAGCACCAGCCGGTTTACCTCTGCTCCATCATGCCGAATCGACGGAACACCCGGCCGCCGGATCAGCCCCTGCACATTGCCAGCCTCGGTCACCACCACTTCCCCGGATCGCAATCCTTCATCAAGCGTAAGAAATTCGCCCGTGGGATAAGTCTTCGCCGCGACCACCGGAAACACGGTCAAGCTGCCGTGCCGGATCGGGTCGAGCACCTTATATCCCCTCGTGCTTACCACCTCTCCCGCACGTGCCGAGTTCTCTTCAATCGCAAACATTCCCGCAAAGATCGCCAGCACCACCACAGCCAGAATTTTTCGACTCATGACACGCCCTCCTCATCCAAGAGGCTCTCCGACACGGCAATTCCTCTCCATCCGGCCCAAGCGTCAACGAGTCGTTGCTCCTCCGACGCCGGAAGGCCGGCCACCGGGCCGTTGCCCTGTGCCCTCTCCCAAGGGAACGGAAATTTGCATCGTGTTTGCGTCCAAAATTCACGCTCCATACGTCTAAGAAGTTGATAGCATCGAAGAGTTCGTGATTCGTCGTTAGCCGCTAGTCGTCGGCGGTATCTGGCCCATCGACTAACGACCATCGACTAACGACGGCTTTAGCTTTTGCCTACTCCCGCGCCATGAGTGCCGCAAAACAGAGTTCCGTGCCGATCGTTGTGAATGAGCTCCTGGCGGAGCTTCACGTTAAAAGCGGCGGGGAAAGATTCGGGCTCACGCGCGAGTGTTTCGCCGATATTCTCTGCGAAATCGGAGCGAAGCACCCCGGCTCCGAGAACGAATTGCGTGCCCTGTTTCTCAGCCTGCGAATCGACGAACTTGCCCTGGCTCGGGCCTGCGCCGCCGGCCACAACTTCGCCTGGGAGATTTTTCTGACCCGCTTCCGCGAGAAGCTCTATCAGGCAGCGCTGCGCATTGCGCGCGAAGATTCCGCCGCACGCGAGCTGGCCGACTCGCTGTATGCCGACCTCTACGGGACGAATCTGCGCGACGGCCAGCGCGTCTCCAAGCTGGCTTCCTACACCGGACGCGGCTCGCTCGAGGGCTGGCTGCGCACCGTACTCGCGCAGGAATATGTCAATCGATATCGGCGGACCAAGCGGCTGGTCAGTTTAGAAGAGGAGTCCGAAGAGGGAATGCAGTTTCCTTCGCCCGAACCGGAATCCGTTCCTCCGGCTGATCCCCGCCTCGAACAGGCAACCGACGAGGCGCTCGCCCTGCTTCCCGCGGAGGACCGCACTGTTCTGGCCGCATATTATCTCGATGGCCGTACTCTGGCCGAGATTGCGCGGCTGCTGGGCGTGCATGAATCAACCATCAGCCGCAAGCTCGACAAGCTGGCAAAATCTCTCCGCAAGCACATTATCGCCAGCCTCACGCGGCAAGGGATGTCGCGCCGTCAGGCCGAAGAAGCCCTCGAAACCGACGTCCGTGACCTGCGCCTGGATATTCGCCGCAGTCTTGCGCAAGATTCTGCACCTGCGGCGTTCTCAGAAAAGAGAGTGGAGGCGCGAATCCGTGAAGGGCCCGGGTAGGGGACCTTTGTGTGGCACCCCAAAGCGGGGTGCCTCAGGTCTCGCCGATCTTGCCGGACCTGGGAATCACGACCTTAGCAATTCAAGATGCAGAAGATTCCCCAAATCGTAACCGAACGGCTGAAGGCTGGCGCTGCGGTCAGCGGTCATCCGGATTCCGATCTCTTGACGGCTTTTGGCGAGCGCTCCCTGCCCGAACCAGAGCGGACAGGCGTGCTGTCGCATCTTGCCCTCTGCGCCGACTGCCGCGAGATCGTCGCGCTGGCTTTACCAGCCACAGAGAGCGTCGCAACCGCCTCGGTCGCCGTACGCCGGCCCTGGTTTACTTGGCCTGCATTCCGCTGGGGGTTTGTAACCGCCGGAGTCGCTCTCATCACAATCGGTATCGTGGAATTCCAACGCCATCAGCCGGCAAACTCCGCTGCTCTCGTCGGCAAGCAGGCGAAGGCCGAATCCATTGCCACGAACCTGCAGATTCCGGCTGCATCGCAAACCTCATCGCCGGTTCCTGCCAGCGCATCGCAACTGGGTGCGTCGGCAAAGGCCACGACTCTCGCGAAGAAAATGAATCGCGTCGTCGCCGAGGGCGCGATTCGAGCGAAGCAAAAATCGGAGAAAGCTCCTGGCCTGATTCTCGGCGCGCCGGGGATGGTCGGGGTAGAAGCGCAAAACCAGGCCGTCAGCACCAAGACTTCAGATAAAGACATCGCCTCGCAGCAGCTCCAGAGCCCGGCAGAGCAGTTCTTCGGTGATAACGCGCGTCCGCTGACCCGCGCCAAGCCGGCCGACATCGCGCCTTCAGAGCCCGCCGCCAATCGATTGCTGGCCAGTCCGCGGTGGTCCATCAGCGCAGTCGGTGGCTTGCAGCGTTCCTTAGACAAGGGCAAGACCTGGCAGAACGTATACCCGGACGTCAGCGCTTTGCCCATCGTTCCGGGCACGGTCATCGGCGGTCCAGTGATTCCCGCCGCACAACCTGACTCGATGCGCGGCCAGGGATCGCTGAAGACTTCCGCCAATCCCATCTTTTTCCGCGCTGTGGCGGCAGCCGGAAATGAAGTCTGGGCTGGTGGGTCAAATGCCGCCTTATTCCATTCCAGCGATGGCGGTAATCGCTGGACGCGCGTTCTGCCCTCGTTTTCCGGCACGGCGCTGACTGGCGACGTGCTCAGTGTGGAATTCCCGGATCCACAACACGGCACCGTGACCACGTCTACTCCTGAAATCTGGACCACCAGCGACGGCGGCCAAACCTGGCAGAGGCAATAGGAAGCAGCCGTCCGAACTCAGGCCTCCGACTTCAGACCGCACTCCAACTCCCTTCAATCAACGACAGTTTGCGGAAAATTCAAATCTCTCTGCAGGCCCACAATCCGAAGCCCAAAGGGTGAGGCCTGAGGGCCGAGGGCCAAAGTCTGAGGGCCAGAGTCTGAGGGCCAGAGTCGGAGGTCGGACGAACGTTAGCTTTGCGCTAATTCCATTACCAAAGTGATGTTTACAGCAATACCCCCGAACCCTACTATCTCAATCGTAGTTTGGCAGTTCTGGGGGAGGGCTGCCGAGGCGTCCTGGACTGAAAAGTCGGGGGCGCTTTTCTTTTTTGGAATCCCCTGTCAGGCAGTCCGAAACTTAGGCTCTCTGCTGCACGCGTGTTAGTGCCCGCTGCGGCAGCTGGCGCAGTATCCGCCAATTTCGAGGCGCGAAACAAGCACGTGGAATCGGCAATCGCTTTCCACCTGCTGCTTGAGTTTGTCAAACTGATCGCTGACAAACTCCATAATCTTCCCGCAGCGCAGGCATGCCATATGGATGTGGTCCTTCGCCAGCCTCCGTTCGTAATAATGGCCTT
>JASHQK010000071.1 GCA_030039195.1 Candidatus Sulfotelmatobacter sp. | reverse complement strand
CGGCAGCAGCGGCAAATTCGTCGAGAGCAAGCCGCACAAAAAACAGTTTTGGATTTCGCGCGGACGCGTCATCTTTAAGTCTGCAGCAACACGATGATGAGATCGTTTCCTTGCCACCTGATCTGCGCCTTGGCGGCTTTCAGGGTTGCACCCGGAAGCTCGACGTTGAGACCGGTAATCGCGCCGCCGTTCGATGGCGAGGACCCCAGGGCTTTCTCCACGTCCGCCCGGGTTGCGTTGGAGGGCATCCGGAAGCGGATCAGCTTCTTGCCGGTATCGCGCAGAAGCGGCTGCGCGAGATTCTGCGTGAGTTCTCCGGCTGAACCGAAGATCACCTTCACGGGAGCCTGTGCAAAGATGGTGCGGTTCTCGTCGACCGCCGTGATGCCAAAAGGAGTGAACCCCATGCCGAGTTTGTTGGAGCCTAGTTGAGAATAATCCACGATGAGGGCAATGCCAGTGCCGCTTTCGATCTCCTGAGCTGCGGCTTCGGCCCGGCCCTTGCCTTCCTGGGCCAGCTTGGTTTTGCCCTGCACCAGTGCGTCGTACGCCGGGCCGGCCTTGGACTCTCTCAGCGCCTGGTCCAATTCGGAGGGCGAGGGCTTCAGAGCCTCTTCGGCAATCGCGGTCAGGGACGTGTCGGGCGCAAAAATGCGGCTTTTCCATCCAGGCGAAAGCCGGTCGAGCAGCACACCCTCCGCCATGCCTGAGTAATACAAGCGCATACGCAGCGGGGCGGGTCCATAGGGATCGTTGTTGACCACAACTTCGCCTTTCATGTTCTGGATCATGGTCGCGATCAGGTCTTCGCGCTGCGCGCTCAGGTCTGTGTAGCCCGCAAATCCCTGGACCCAAGCCATGGCCGGTCCCGGCTGCCTGCCTTCGAGTACCTGATACAAGCGGTATTGCGTGTAGGTCGCCAGTCCCTCGTTGTATTCGGTTCCGTCCTCGTATTCGACGGCTTCTGCCGGCAGGGCGGCCCGGCGGTCTTTTCGCACGGCGAGCCAGCGCAGGGCCGCGTGCCGGAACTCAGCGTCGTTCTTGGCGTGCAGGGCGTCGGCAAGCGCCAATCCCTCAAGCGCAAAGCCGACGTTGTTCTGCACAGACAGAACCGGATAATGCAGCAACGCCATCTCGTCGGCGCCCTTGTCCGGAGCTTGCTTTCCCTGAAAAACGTGAAATGCCTCGTGCACAACCATAGCCAGTTGGCCGTAGGGATCGGTTGCCAGGCTGAGCGCACGCAGTGACTGCAGCTTTTGGTCAACGGGACGGGTGTCGGTCAACATCCCAGCCACTTGATTGCGCAGGTTCGACAGCGTATCGGCTACTGCTAGGGTAGGAACGCCTTCCACTTCGAGCGCGGTGTTTTGGCCGTCGGAAGCGATCAGCGTCGGCCCGTTCCGGATCAGAACTTGCCAGCCGGGGAAGCGTATGGGGCCATTGTAAGCAACGAATCCTTGCGGCGGATGAGGGTGGTTGATCAGGACGTCCTGCTCTCCGGGTATGTAAAGGAGCAGCGGCGTGCTGGACGCGTCCCAGCCCGGCCAGATCGGATTCTGCGCAGAACCGATCAGCCCCCAAACCTCATTGGCCTCGGCGATCAGGCGCGGGTCAACCTTCAATGCGGAAGCGGATCGGCTCTGGGCGGGTTGTTGGCCATTACCGGGACTTTGCGCCGAGATTGTAATGCTAAGAATTGCAGGCAGGAAGAAACTCAACAGCCGGAACTGAGTTCGGGACATAAGAATCTCCTTGCGGGTTGGACGGACAAAAGGGACGTTGGTCATTAAGTTAAGATAATCTTGAAAGTTCGCGCCCCGAGGGGCGAACTACTCACTAACGGAGAACGTCGCTTCTCCATTTCACGCTGAGCCAAGACACTGCCTCGGCGACATCTTCAACATTGTCCGAGGCGAGCTGCTGCGCGGGGTAGTCAGGAGTCATCATCGCCGGAGCATTATTGTTATACCTTTTTTCACCCCGAATCAGAGCGGCATTTGCGGGCATCGCTGACTAAACCCACGGTTTTTTCACACATTTGAGACACGGGCGCATCGTTTCCTTTTCAAATTCTCTCATTTCGGTATTGTTATTGGTTTACAACGTACAAGAAGCCGCAACAGACTCGCTTTCGGCTGGATTTCGCAATATTCGGCAAAGTCAAGAGCTTTCCAAACTTTTCTCTTTCTTGCGAACAACCAATCGCCTTTCGGCCGCGCTCTCACTTTGCTGGGAGAGTTCGCGCGGTAATTGGGTCATGGCTTGCCGCATCGTAAGATTGGGAAAGAAAATGGCTGCGAAGATGCCTCTAATCCGTAGGCCTGCCATTCTCGCTCTAGTTCTTCTGACTGCCTTCTGTGCTGCTGGAGTCTGGGCACAAGCTGCGCCGAGTGGGAAGAGCGACCAGCCGGTCTCCCCGCCACCAGTACAGACGCAACCCGCAACTACGTTGTCCGTTCAGGTCAAGGTGGTAAATGTCCTTGCAACAGTACGGGATAAGCACGGCAAAATCGTCGACAACCTGACCAAAGATGATTTCACGCTCACCGACGACGGTCGTCCTCAGATCATCCACTACTTCACACGCGAAACTGACCTGCCACTCACTCTCGGGCTCCTAGTCGATACCAGCATGAGCCAGCGCCGGGTTCTCGACCAGGAGCGAAGCGCGAGTCATACCTTTCTGGACCAGATGGTCCGTGTACAAACGGACAGAGCCTTCATCATCCACTTCGATCGTGAGGTCGAACTTTTACAGGACCTTGCCTCCTCTCACGAGAAGTTGGAAGCTGCTCTGGGGTCTCTGACGACACCGCAGTTCAACCGGCCGAGCAATGATCCCTCCGATCAGGGTAGCGACGCAGGGCGCGGATCAGGCCGGCATCACGTGGGTGGCGGGACTCTCCTGTATGACGCCGTCTACCTCGCGTCCGACGAATTGATGAAGAAGCAGCAGGGTCGCAAAGCTCTAATCGTGCTCTCCGACGGCGTCGACCGTGGCAGCAAGGAGAGCTTGGAAACCGCTGTCTCAACCGCTCAACGGGCAAACACCGCCGTGTACTCGATCCTTTACAAGGATGACGAAGGCTATGGCTGGCACCGAGATGGTTTCGGCATGGGTGGCCCCATGGGCGGGGGGATGGGGCGGCATGGCAGATTTCCAGCAGAGCCACGTCCCGACGGCAAGAAGATTCTGGCGCGCATATCGAACGAGACGGGCGGGCGTTTGTTCGAAGTCTCGAAGAAGCAGTCTGTGGACCAGATTTACTCGCTCATTGAAGAAGAGCTGAGAAATCAGTATAGCCTGGGATACACGCCTGAGCGGGGCGGTGCTCCCGAAGGTGGCTACCACAAGATCCAGCTCACAACCAAACAGAAGGGTCTTATCGTGCAATCCCGAGAAGGCTATTATGCCACCCAGTGATTCTCCTGACGTATTGGGTAAATACATTTCGGTTGCATGAACCTGCAGCTGCGAATCACGCGGCTGCGGCGCGAAGCATTGCGCCTCATCGCCCGCGATCCTGAACTGGATCGGCGTTTCCGTCTCATGCTGACGATTCCGGGAATCGGGGAAACCAGCGCGTTGCAAATCCTCGGCGAATTGGCTGTGCTGCCCGCCACTCTCGATGCGCGGCAGTGGGGTGCGTTCGCGGGACTAGATCCAGTTCGTTTTACGTCTGGCACCACGGTCGACAGGAAACCGCGCATTAGCCGAGGGGGCAGTCGTCATCTGCGGCGGGCACTGTACATGCCGGCGTTGGTTGCCATACGTCATGAGCCCCACCTGCGAGCTTTCTTTCAGCGACTCGTGGCTCACGGGAAAGCACCGCTGCAAGCCGTAGTGGCGGTCATGAGAAAACTGCTGCATGCTTTCTTCGCCATGTTCCGCTCTGATCGCTCCTACGACGGATCCAAGTTGTGTCTGCTGGAGGTAGCGCC
>JASHQK010000716.1 GCA_030039195.1 Candidatus Sulfotelmatobacter sp. | reverse complement strand
CAACGGCGTTTTACTGGGCTCCTCAGTTTCGGACAATTTAGACACCCATGGTCTGTCCAATTTCTCTGTCTACAACGCGTCGATCAACGGCGGAAACGTCGAAGATGTGAAGGCGCTCGCAGAAAATATCTTCCGTCGCACCACGTTTGAGCTCACCATAATTTGCATGCATCGATCGCTTACAAACGACCATGCATTTCGCACTGGGCTAATGACAAGCCGACAATATTGGGGTGCTTTAGGCTCTCCCCAGCTAATGACTGCCTATCTCTCCCGTGTGGCGTCACGATTCGGTGCCACATCCTATGGCTACGATGGTCGCGGCACATTACACTTTGGAACAGCAGCCGACCTCCGAGGAGTCCAGCAGCGAATTGATGCTGCTGTTGTCGGAATTCAAAACGGAACAACTCGTGTAGGCAACTACCACGTCGACCCCGTTGCCTTCCATGACTTACAGGGCGTCATTGGCTTAGCACGAAGCCACAGCCGTAGGCTTGTGGTGTTCTATCCCCCCATGCCTGAGTCCATTTTGGCGGTTAGCTCCAAAGGTCTGTCACGCTATCGCGATGCCATGAACACGTTACTGGATTCCGACACGGTGATGCTGGACTTCAACCTCCCCGAATATAAACAGTTTCGAGAGAACCCTAACAACTTCATCGACCCAGTTCATCTTAGCCAACAGGGAGCAGGGTTCGTAATCTCAGAACTGCAAAAGGCAGTGGACACTCGGTTCGAACAGCAGATATCGAAGCGTAAGTAATCTCACACGACACTGCTCACTACGATTCGAAAACAGCCCTGCAAATCCGGAGCAATGCCATCACAGCGGTTGCGGGAGTCACGACAGATACATTCAAGGATCAGAAGTGCCCACTATGAGTAATGCCGAACGTGAAGTGGTACAGCCAATCAGCCCTGATGAGGACCGAGCGCCTGCCACCCCATCTTCATTCACGCCGATGGGCGAAGTGCGCAAGCTCGCGCGACATTCGTCTCATTATTTGATGGCGCTTGTCGCGTCTCTATCGATCGGGTTTATCTCATTCCCGGTTTATACTCGAGTCTTTTCTGTTGCCGAATACGGGCTCATTGACTTCGTACAGAAGATCCTCTTGCTGGCTACGGCGGCCTCCAAGATGGGGCTTCAGAACTCCGCGCTTCGGTTTTACGACGCGAAAGAGTTCCGCCTACATCAAGACGAGCGCACGCGCTATTTTTCGACGATGTTCTTGGGAACAGTCCTCACCGCCGCCGTTGGCACTGTCCTGTTCGCGTTCGGAGTCCGCGTGGCACCAGCGAAGATGATCGATCGGCCACTGGCCGCGGTCTTGCTCACTGCCTCCACTCTCATTCTGATTCGTGCGCCTCAGTCGGTGCTGCTGGCTTTTCTGAGGATCGAAGAACGTACGAAGAGCTTTGCGATCGTTACCGTCGCGATGAGAGCCTGCAACGTAAGCGCTGTATGTCTCCTCCTGTTTCTAATCGGCCGATCCGCACGCATCTACTTTGTAGGAGTGACCGCGGTCGAATTCCTGGCCGTTCTTGTCTTGACCCTCATCCTTGTTCACCGAAGGGTTCTTGCTTTAGCGCACTTCGACAGTGCTTTCTTCCGTATGTGCCTAATGTTCGGCCTACCTCTCATTATTAACGAAATTGCTTTCATCGTGCTCGACGCTGGAGACCGGGTTCTGGTACGTCATTTTTTGGGCGCGGTGGCCTTGGGACACTACTCTGTCGCATACGGTCTCTCTAATTATGTGAACGAGTTGCTTATTGTGCCTCTTAACTTGGCCTTGGTACCGATCTACATGCGGCTCTGGACCTACAACGGCCGCGAGAGCACGATTCAGTTCCTTAGCAAGGGTCTCGATATCTTCATGATGTCCGCAGCTGGTCTTTTTGCCGTAACTCTGGTTGCCTCGCGAGATGGTTTGATTGTCTTGGCGTCCACGAAATACCAGAGTGCTGCTTACCTGATCCCCATCCTCGTCGCGGGATTCCTGATCTACACTACTCAGGTGTTTCTGAGTGCTGGTTTGATGATCCATAAAAAGACAGGCACCATGGCCAAGCTGATGGCATGCTCGGCAGCTGTAAACTTGCTTCTGAACTGGTTCCTGCTGCCGCGCATGGGTCTTATCGCTGCGGCATTGGCCACCGTGTTGAGCTTTGCGCTCTGTGTTTTCCTTATTTGGCGAGCCGCTTCTGACTTGCTGCCGCTGAACCTGAATTTCGTTGCGCTCAGCAAATACGTCATGGCTGCCGCAACCGCCTGTGGTACAGCGTACTGGATCAACCTGGGGACGCCTATCCTGAACACTCTCACCAAGTCCGCCTGCGCGGGGTTGGTTTACGTTCTGGCGCTTTATACGGTCGATGCGAGAACCCGTCGCTATGCGATCAAGGTACTCCGATATCTAAGAGCTCGCCAGCGGACACCAATGCAAGTTGAGATGTCGGCTACTGGGGATTGATAACTGCGCCTGAAAGGCCGGTTCCCGAAAAAGCCGTTTGCCATACCGAATCGAACCCAGCAACTGCCCTACCCACACTTAGCTAGAAATG
>JASHQK010000715.1 GCA_030039195.1 Candidatus Sulfotelmatobacter sp. | reverse complement strand
CGAGGAAAGGGTTGCGGAAGCCGGGGTTGCGGTTGCGAATGCTCGAACACTTGATGGCGAAGAGCAGAAATTGTTGCCGGGATCGGTTTCCGCAGGTTGGCGAAAGAGTTCGATCGCGGCATTTATCGGGCTAGGCGCTCTTCTGGGCGCACTTGTCGCGTGGATTTTCCTAGTCCTGCGCCCATGCCGAAGGTGCTGCGCGCGGTGCAACTATCACGATTCGGCAGAGTCGAACCCTATAGCCAGGTATTAAGCGATGGCGCGCGCATCTTCCTGGCGGAGCGCGTTGGGGGAACGTGGAGTCTGGCCCAGATCCCGGAGCAGGGTGGTCAGCCAAGCGCAGTAACGACTTCGGTCCGAAGCCCCCGGCTGCAGGATATCGACCGTTCCCATGCACGATTGCTGGTTACAGCAGAAAGCGATACGGATTCGGGCGACGCCCTGTGGATCATTCCGACCGCGGGAGGATCGGGACAGCGCGTGGGCGATGTGGTGGCCGACGAGGCAGGATGGTCGCCAGAAGGACAACGGATCGCCTATAGTCTGGGTCCCGACCTGTTTGTCACCGGCAACGATGGAGCTCAGCTGAAAAAGATTTTCTCGGTTCAAGGTGTGATCGAGCATCCACGTTGGGCGCCCGATGCAAAGCACCTTACCTTCTCCGTGCGATATGCGGCGACCGGCACAATGTCGGTCTGGCAGATCGAACCGGATGGCCGCGACCCACACGCGCTGTCGCTTGGCTGGGCGCCTCCAATTCACAAATTTGGCGAGGGCGAATGCTGCGGTGATTGGTCTCCCGAAGGACGGTATTTCATTTTTCGTTCTTCGCGGGACGGCGTCGACAGCATCTGGATTGTGCGCACCCGCAGGGGGTCACTGGATCGAGGCCCCATGGCCGCCGTCCAGCTCTATACCAGCCCTGACCGGCTCAACGAACCGAGGTTCAGCCCGGATGGGAACAAGGTATTCTTTGTGGGCTCGCACGAGAAACGAGAGCTGGTCCGTTATGATGCCCCGAAGAAAGTTTTCGTGCCATATCTGGGCGACATACCTGCCCGGCATCTCAGGTTTTCTCGCGACGGGCAGTGGGTTGCCTACAAAAATGGGTCAGACTCTACGCTATGGCGTTCGCACGTAGACGGCACGGAAGCCCTGCAGCTGACGTTTCCGCCGCTCGATACGTATCATCCGGACTGGTTCCCAGACGGCAAGACGATTGTCTTTGAGGGCAGCGGCAAGTTGTACACGGTTCCGTTTGATGGCGGCAAAGTCGAGCCGCTTTTGCCGGAAGACGTTTCGGGCGGTCAGCCGACTCTTTCTCCGGATGGAAGGTCGTTGCTGTTCACCCTGTGGCAGCGGCCGGGGCCACCGACGATTTATCGCATGGAGGTGGAGACTCGACAGATCGTCAGAATCCCGGGCTCGGAGGATTTCGAGTGTCCACAGTGGTCGCCAGACGGAAAATACGCAGTGGCCTCGGACCGGAAAGATCGGAAATTGATGCTGTTCGATTTTGCCAGCCAGAAATGGTCCGAACTAGCGGACGGGCTTCCCTATGGATGGGGAATTCGATGGTCGGGCGATTCGCAGTACGTTTATTACCAGCATATTTATGCAAGCCAGGAACAGCCGATTTTTCGTGTTCGGGTGAGCGATCACAAAGTCGAGCAGATCACTTCGGCGCGACAGATCCTGCGGGCTGACGTGCTGAGCTATACCATGACGGGACTCACGCCCGACAATTCTCCGCTGGCATCCCTGGTGCACACCAACTCCGACGTACACGCCCTGGAACTCGTTCTGCCCTGAGCTGCCCGCTTCCGGACACGGTCTTCCGTTAGTGGACAGTTCTTCGGGTTCGCGCCCTTAATCCTCAGCGTTCATTTCGTTTGCGCTCAATAAGTTCTCTGCATCGCGTAAGGCATTGAGATTGCGTCCGGAATCACTGGGCCTAGTCTGACTTTTGCGAGCGTTCGAGGACGACCATGCATGGAATCGCTCAAGATCTTCGCTATGCATTGCGCCACTTGCGCAAGTCTCCGGGCTTCACGATTGCCGCCGTTCTGACGCTGGCGCTCGCCATTGGCGCCAACGCGGTGGTCTTCAGCGTACTGAACAAACTGGTGCTGCGACCGCTGAATGTTCCGGACGGAAAGAATCTTTATCAGGTGGAATGGCCCGACGGGACACCCTCAGAGTCGTATCCTGACTATCTGGTCCTGCGGGACCGGAACCGCTCGTTCGCCGGTCTGATGGCCTACGAGATCTCCACGGCGGGACTCGAGTGGGACGGCAAAGCTAGAGCAGTGTGGCTCTATACCGCGAGCGGGAACTATTTCGATGTGCTGGGGATTCAGCCGTTTCTCGGCCGCTTCTTCCACGCCAGCGATGAGCACGGGCCGAACAGCGCTCCTTACATCGTTTTGAGCTACAGCTATTGGAAGGCCCATTTTCAGCCCGACCCTGCAGTTGTGGGGCGCGTGGTTCGGCTGAACAAATACGATTACACGATTCTGGGCGTGGCTCCCGAGGGATTTCGCGGCACCGAGTTGTTTTACGCTCCTGATTTTTGGGCGCCCATCGTAAACCAGCAGCAGATTGAAGGCTCCAGCGATCTGGAGTCGCGCACCAATCGCGGGCGGTGGGTGGTTGGTCGTCTCAAGACCGGTGTAACCCTGGCGCAAGCCACGTCTGACCTCGGCTCAGTTGCCGCGTACCTGGCCAAGACCTATCCCAAGGACGATGACGGGATCCAATTCGCGGTTGCACGTCCGGGCCTGGCGGGCGACATGCTCGGAGGCCCGGTTCGCGCATTTGTCGCCGGTCTGATGCTGCTCACAGCTCTCATATTGATTGCGGCATGCGTAAATCTGGGCAGCCTATTCGCTGCGCGCGCTTCCGATCGCACACGGGAAGTCGCGTTGCGATTGGCTCTCGGGTCAAGACATGCGCGCATCGTGCGCCAGTTGCTGACGGAAGCAATTCTTGTTGCGGTGGCCGGCGGCGCCCTGGGCATGCTGGGAAGTTCAATCCCGCTTAAGGCGCTCAGCGCCTGGAATCCCGACCCCATCTTTCCCCTTAACCTGGACATTCATCCGGACCTGCGCACCTACGCGATTTCGCTGCTCCTTGCGGTAGCCAGTGGATTCCTGTTTGGCATGGTGCCGGTGCGGCAAGTGTTTAAGACGGATCCTTTTCAAACGATCAAGAGTGGACCGAGCGGCTCGCGGAAGTCGCGGCGCTTCACGGCACGCGATCTGCTGCTGATTGCACAGATCGCGGTGTGTGCGGTGCTGGTCACATCCTCTTTGGTTGCGGTTCGAGGGATGATTCGCTCGTTGCACGCCAACTTCGGCTTTGTGCCGCAGAATGTGCTGCAGGTGAACTCAGAGCTCGATTCCGCCGGCTACATTGGCGAACAGGCCGTCGAGATGCAAAAGCGAATGCTGGCTGCTGTTGAAAACCTCCCTGGTGTCACCGCAGCCGCTTATGCCGGCCGAATCCCGCTGAATCTTGGTTTCAGCGAGCGTGACGCGTTCCGCGACGATACGACCGATTACCGCATGGCGAATGCAGCCGCGGAACCCGTAGAGTACGAAGTTTCGCCAGGATATTTTCGCGCTGCAGGAACGACGCTGCTGCAAGGCAGAACCTTCACCTGGGATGACAAGCGGGAAGCTCCGCGCGTGGCCGTTGTGAATCGTGAGTTTGCCCGCAAGCTGTTCGGCGCCGAGACGAACGTCGTTGGCCGTTTCTTCAAGTTTAACGATGGAACGCGCGTGCAGGTAGTGGGCATGGTCGAAGACGGGAAATACAAAACCTTGAGTGAAGAGCCTCAGGCCGCGATATTCCTGCCTATTCTGCAATCCCCCTCGACCTTCACCTGGATGCTGGTGCGCTCGAATCGCGGGGCGCCGGATTTGACCCCGGAGTTGGAGCAAACGCTGCACGGTCTGGACCCCAGCCTTCCTTTCACCATCAACGCGTGGGAGAAAGAACTCGGGACTGCGTTGCTACCCGCGCGCGCGGCGTCGATGGCTCTGGGAGTCCTGGGGGGATTTGGCGCCATGCTGGCGATCACGGGAGTCTTTGGCATGGCCGCCTATTCGGTCAGCAAACGGCTGCGGGAGTTGGGAATCAGGGTTGCGCTCGGCGCGCAACGCAGGCAAGTGTTGATGGCCGCCCTGGGACGCGCCTTTAAACTGCTGGCCTGTGGCTCGGCAGCAGGAGTGCTCCTCGGAATTCTGGCGAGCCGCGTGCTCGTCTACATCGTGTACGAGGCCACGCCCAAAGATCCGATGGTATTGGCCGGTGTGGTTTTGGCGATGGCACTACTCGGGTTATTGGCTACATGGATTCCGGCGCGGCGCGCCCTGACGGTTGATCCGGTGATATTGCTGCGGGACGAATGAACCCGGCCGAGCCACGATGAATGTGCTCGACAGCCGGCTTCACGGTTGCACCGGCTTGACGCGAAGCATTTCTTCGACGTCGCCGAGTTTTTCACCCAGCAGATTCAGCTTACGGGCGAGGCCCTGAATTTCGACCGCGGAGCGGCGGTTCACGTCGTAATCGAGTTCACCACGCAGACGGTCTTTGGTGTCCTGCCGGTTCTGGCTCATCATGATGATCGGAGCCTGGATGGCCGCCAGCATATTCAGAAACAGATTCAGCAGAATATAGGGATAGGGGTCCCAGGCGCGTTTGCCCAGCATGGCATCGACGGTCATGTAAATCGCGAGGACGATGCTGAAAAGGACGATGAAGGTCCACGATCCGCCGAAGCCGGCGACGATATCGGCGACCCGCTCCCCGAGAGTAGCGTCTTTTTCGATTACGTCGTTGGGATGGCGGTTGGCCCGCAGGCGCACGAGTTGCTGCGAAGCGTGGAAGTGGCGTCCGAGGACACGCAGCATGTCCATACCGGCCAGCGGCTTGCGCTGCAGCAAAACGGCGATGTCATCGCGCTTGATTTCCAGACACTCCGCCTCATCGATGGCGGTCGCTTCCGTCTGATGCGGAGTTTGCTCCAGCATGGAGGCAAATCCGAAGAACTCGCCGTGCGTGGGTTCGTCAATGACAACTTCCTGCTGGTCCTGATCGACGGTCGAGACGCGCACGCGGCCGGAGACGACGACGTACGCCTGGCCGCTGGTATCGCCCATTTTGTAGATGCGCTGCCGCGGTGAAAATGTCTTGAGCCGAACCTGCTCGGCCAGCACGGCGGTTTCCTCTTCATCGAGGGAAGCAAAAAGTGGAACATGTTTCAGGACTTCGGGGTTGCATGCCATGTAGGTGTGCCTCGTCGCTTCGAATCCGGAGTGTTTGCAGTCGACCAGAGGATTGCACAAATCGCGAATGACAACAATATCGGGGCTCGGGGCCGATGGATCGCTGCTGCCATTCTGAGTAAGATTGTCAGGGAGTCAGGACATCACTCATGAATGCTTTGAACAAACCAAGCTGGTCGCGCCGTTACCCGCACGCAGCCATCATTTCCCTTGCGCTTACTTTCGCGGCCACGGTGATATTTTCTTCCTGCACTTCGCATCCCGCCGCCCCGAAGCGATATCACTTCACGGGGCAGATCATGTCGATCGACACGCAGGACAAGTCCGCTGTGATCAATGGCGACAACATTCCCGGCTTTATGGACCCGATGACGATGTCGTACAAAATCAAGCCGGCCTCGACGCTGAGCCAACTCGCAGCTGGTGACCTGATTTCGGCGGACGTAGTGGTGACCGAGTCGGCCAACAGCGATGGCCCGTCGGATTACTGGCTCGAGAATGTCAAAGTCACCGGACACGTGAAAATGCCGCTGCCCTCGCCCGGACCCGGCGCGACGCAGCGTATGCCTCAGCCCGGCGATGCTGTGCCGAATTTTTCTTTCACCAATCAAGACGGCCAGCGCGTTTCGCTGAAGCAATATCACGGCAAAGTTCTGCTGCTGACGTTTATCTATACGCGGTGCCCGTTCCCGGATTTTTGTCCGCGGGTAAGCGAGAACTTCGCCGAGATCTACAAGCAGATCGACACAAATCCCTCCCTCGAATCGAGCACACGATTGCTCAGCCTGAGCTTCGATCCGGAATACGACACACCGAAAGTTCTGCGCGATTACGCCTTCAAAGTGGCGCACACGCGCGATGCGGCGCTATTCAGACGCTGGGAATTTGGTGTGCCGCGAAAGGACGAGTTGCCGAAGATCGCCGACTTTTTCGGCGTGATCTATAAGGCGGAGGGCGGCATGATCACGCACAATTTGAGCACGACTGTCATAGGCCCGGACGGCAAGATCGTCAAGTGGTATCACGGCAACGACTGGCAGGTGTCCGATTTGGTCAAGGATGCGGGCGATGCCGAGGGGCACAAGGGGTAAGTGCTTCGGCATAGAAAAAAAGTTCGCAGCCAAAGATAAGAGGCAATGATGAAATACGCACTCATAATTCTCGCTGTTCTGGGCGTTACGGTTTCCGCGCTGGCGTTGCGCGAACACTATCGCGAGTACGGGGATTCTCCCTGCAGTATCAACGACCGCTGGGATTGCGGCGTGGTCAATCACAGCCCTTATGCGCTACTGGGCGGGGTTTTCGATCAGATAGGGATACATGCGCATATCCCGGGCTTAAGCGGGCTCCCCGTTGCCACGGTCGGGATTCTCGGTTACATCGTGATGGCGGTGGTGGCCTTTCGTCGCTCCTATCGATTTCTGCTGGCTCTCACGCTGCTGAGCCTGGCTTTTTCTCTTTATCTCGCGAACATCGAAGCGCACGTGCTCGGCGTTTGGTGCGTCTATTGCGTGATCTCGCTGGGAATCGTTTCTCTGATGTCGCTGCTGAATCTGGGAACCGTGGTTGCTCAGGTTGTGCGCAAGCCAAAGCCGGCGTGATTCATGCCAGCGTCGATCGTTATGGGGTCCCCCACTTCTCGGTGATTTTGCGAGAAGTGGGATCATACCGTCTCCCGCCTAGCCTGCGGTTGATGTCGCCGGCGAACTCGATAAAGAAATTCAGAAGGGATCCGTAGCCGGCTTGTCCCACCATGGCGAATACTCCATTCGTCAGCAGACTGTGCGTGCTCGGCCGCCACGTCGCAGAAACTAGTCCGCCTGCGAACGCTCCTCCGTAGAGAGCCCATTGCGGACGCAACTGTTCCTCGCTGGAGTTGTAAGTGATGAAATTCCGCACGATCGCATGCCGCGTTCTTGACCACAAGCCGCTGCACTGGCACTGATCGTACATGGGTTCGTATTTCAGCGCGGCGTTGCCGAGGGCGGTGAGCGTGTTTGCGGTGATGAATTGGCCTTCGCGCGAGGCGAAACGCTCTCCGTACGCACCCCAGCCGTCGCCCCATTGCAGCGGCGACTCGCGCCATTGATCGAACCCGGCCACGATCATTCGCTTCAAATAGGGGCTCGGGGTGGTGAAGGTCTGCTGCAAATAGATGCGCTCGCGCTGGTGATTCGTGAGCGGCACAAGCGGACGCTGGCGCCCGGAGTACGGACCGGTGAGCCAGTTCATTTCCCACTCGCGCGCTTCGACCAGCGCCTTCTCGCCAATTTTCTCGGTTTCCTTCTCCGCCTCTGACGGCAGTTCTTTTACCTTTTGTCCAGCAGCCTCGACCGGAGTCGCCTTGTCATTCTGTTCTCGAGTTTTGGAGGGAGCAGTCTCAGGCAAATTCCGTCCTGTCACCGCAAAATTCTCTGCCGAATGTTCGTTCAGGAGCGGTTCACCCTGCCCTCGGGCGACACCGCAACCCATCAAGATTGAAGACAGCAGAGCACAGCAACAAACCACTGCTCGATACTCCCGGCCCCAGTCCGCAGAAGTTCTCACAAAGTCCGCCCTTGCTGTGGCGCAGATTCAGGTTCCCATTTACACCTGGCTTGGCTGGAACCACGTCCGCACCCTGTTTTTGCCCGCGTTCGCCCAACCCGATAAACTTTCTCTTTGATGCCATCGCTCTACAACCGCGTTGCAGGGCAGAGCGTCGAGCGGCTCGCCGCCCTCAGCGACGGGATTTTCGCCGTTGCCATGACCCTGCTCGTGCTCGATTTGCGCGTGCCCACACGCGAGGCCGTCCACTCCGAGCATGATCTGTGGCATTTGCTGGTCGCGATGGCCCCGCGGCTTGTGATTTTCCTGATGAGCGTGATGACGCTCGGCATCTTCTGGGTTGGCCAACAGACGCAACTCAATCACTTCGCCCGCGCCGACCGCAATCTGGCCTGGATTCATATCGCTTTCCTGTGCGCTGTTTGTCTGGTCCCTTTCTCAACCTCGTTGCTGGCCGAGTTCATCCAATATCGCACGGCGTTGGGAGTTTACTGGTTCAATATTGTGTTGCTGGGGCTGACGCTCTTCTGGAGCTGGAGTTACGCCAGGCGGGCGCATCTGCTGGCCGATGGCGTTCCTGACGAAGTCCATCCTGCGGTCGTGCGGCGGATCGTGATTGCTCAGGCGCTTTATGCTTGCGGCGCGGCTCTATGCTTTTTCAGCACGTATTACAGCATCGCGGCGATCGTCCTGGTGCAGATCAATTATGCGATCGCGCCCCGATTCTGCTGGGGAATCTTCTCGCGCGCTCGCATCAAGGCGAACCCCTCATCCTGATTCACGCTCTTGCGACGTCAGGGCGGGAATTTTGACGCTAGAAGC
>JASHQK010000714.1 GCA_030039195.1 Candidatus Sulfotelmatobacter sp. | reverse complement strand
CCTTGTCATCCTGAGGCGCAGCTTTCAGCGCCGAAGGACCTATGTAGTTCGCGGGGCCGGCGCACATGCTGCCGTCGAGTTGCACAGGTCCTTCGCCGCAAAAGCTGCGGCTCAGGATGACAAAGCGTTACGAGTTAAAACACGTGGGTGGCGCACGGCCACCCCGTTAACTCACACACCGGCGCACGCACTCCATGCCACCCGCTCGCGAAGAGCCAACGGCTCAAAAATCCCAGTCGCCGAAATCGGCAACCTCTTCCCATCCAGAGCATCCTAGTAAACGGCAGAACTGCAGCACCCTACCCTCCAGCCTCGCTGAGCGGAGAGGGGTTGGGGGGAGGGTCGCCGCGGTTGCTGCCCCATCAGTTTCCAGCAGGAAACGCCCTCCGCCGACTCCGCATCTCACCTGTAACATTCTTTCCACATTCGATAGACTAGAGGCAAGGAAACCCGTCATGCGCCGTCTACTGCTTTGCCTGCCGCTCATCGTGTGCGCGCTCGCCGCTCTGCCTGCGCTCGCCCAGGAAGGTCCGCTCGACACCGTTCCGCCCCAAGGCATCACGCCCGACCAGATCATCCCGCGCTTTGCCCAGAAGGAAACCGAGTTCGCCAAAGCACGCGATCAATATACCTATCGCCAGGATGTCAAGGTCGAGACTGTGGACGGCGACACGGTCGATGGCCAGTACCACGAAGTCTTCGACGTCATGTTCAACGACCAGGGCCATCGCATGGAGAACGTGGTCTTCGCCCCGCAATCGACCCTCACCAAAATCTACATGTCGGAAGAGGACATGCAGGATATCCGGCACATGCTGCCCTTCGTTCTGACCACGGATGACCTTCCCGAATACAACATCCTTTACGTCGGCCAGCAGCAGGAAGACGAGTTGCACTGCTACGTCTTCGATATCGCTCCCAAGAAAATCGAAGGCAAGAAGCGATATTTTCAGGGACGCGTCTGGGTTGACGATCACGATCTGCAGATCGTGAAGACCTACGGCAAGACGGTTCCCGACCTGTGTAACAACCGTCCCTGCACCGAGGTCAAGCACCGCAGCGACAACGAGAATCTTTTCCCGAAATTTACCACTTGGCGGCAGCAGATCGACGGCCAGTACTGGTTCCCCGTCTACACCAAGGCCGACGACGAACTCCACTTCAAGCTGGAAGACGTGCACATCCGCGAAATCGTGAAGTATGAGGACTACAAGCGGTACGGCACGAACGTGAAGATTCTGTATCAGGGAAAAGAGATTCCCAAGGGCGAAAAGCCCCCGGATCAGCAGAATCCCCAGCAGCCGCAGAATCAGCAGCAACCGAACCAGAATCCGAATCCGCAGAAGTAGGCTGTGCCTTTGGCGCATCAAAGCAAATGAAATGGGGTGCCCCACTTCTCGCCGCTTTTGCGAGAAGTGGGATTTTGGACAGAGGGAGTCCTGAACGATTGCGAGGGACCTCGAACGGGGATCTCGCGTGCGGCGGATCCTCTCGCGCCAGAGGCCTCTAAAGCTTCTTGATCACCGTCACTTTGCTGTAAGCGACTCGAAACCCGAGTCGTTCCACATTCCGCTGCGACGTGGTTCCACCCTGAGTCACCACGACCGCATATTCGCATCCGGCCTCGACTGCGGCTTGCATCCGCGCTTGCAGCAACGCGGTCTGTAAGCCTCGGCCTCGATACTCAGCGAGTGTGCCCGCACCGCAAAGCGCGAACATGCGATGCTGGAGAATGACCGCTCCCGTGCCGCAGGCCACCAGCTTTTCGTCGACTGTAGCGACGAACGCTAAACCCTGTTCCATCTGATACAGCGGGGCGATCAATCCCCGAAATGCCTCCGGAGCTCCGTCCGGAAAAAATGCATTCTCCACGATCGCGCCCGTGGCCTCGGCCTCTTCAAGACGAGCACGGCGGATTTCGCAACCGCTCGGGACACTAGCAAACTTCATCGCCGCGTCCAGCTTTCGATATAGGACATTATTCAGCTCGGCGATCGCGTAGCCGCGTTCTTTGAATATCTCGAATGTTTCCGGCCCGTGCATGGGACACAAGTCCACCTGCGATGGCGCGCCATGAGAACGATAGAACTGCTCAATGCGGTCCAGATCCGCGGCTGTGAACGCACAATCCAGTCCCGCGCCCGTGACGCGTCCGATCGGGGAACCCAATCCAGCGAATACCATGTGACCGCCGCAAACCTGTTCCACCGCGGCCCCGATTTCAGGACGTGTCTTCTGAAATACGCGCACATATTCCACCTGCGGAATTTCTTCGCACGATTCCAACCGCCGCGCGAGCGCCTTATCCACAAATTCCATATTGATTCTGTCCTTTCGAGGTTCAAGCAAGACGGGACAGCACGTCGCGCCGAGCGTGCGACTGCGCCGGTATGCGGGCAGGACCGAATTAGAGGACGGCGGTCATCGGCAGCTGCATAGCTTATCGGGAAGTCGGCGGCTTTTGCAAGATTTCACGCTGTTGTGAGTTTTGCGGTCTGGCGGAGGCTGATGGCCGACGGCTGAGAGCAGGTCTTTCACACCTGCTGCCGCGCTTCTCCCAACTGGACGCTGACCTCCATCTGTTTCTTGCCGCGATAGATGGTGAGTTTGACGGTGTCTCCGGCACGGTGATTGTTCATGATTTGCGCCAGGTCATCTTCGTTTTCGATCTTCTGGCCGTCGATGGCCACAATCAGATCGCCGCCCAGCATGATGCGGGTGTTGCCGAGATACGCAGGCTGGTTTCCGCCGCGCAATCCGGCATTGTCGGCCGAACCGCCCGGCGTCACACGGATGATCAGCAATCCGTAATCAGCGGGCAGTCCGATTTCATCTGCCAGCTCCGAATCAATCGGAATCGTGCTTACCCCCAGCGCCGGCCGCCGCACTCGTCCGAGCGTCACCAGATCGTTGAGCACCGCTTTGGCCGTGTTGATCGGAATGGCGAAGCCGATGCCGGAATTCTGCTCGACCCCGTTCGACAGAATCATCGTGTTGATGCCGATCACTTCGCCGTGCCAGTTCATCAGCGGACCGCCCGAGTTACCGGGATTGATGGCGGCATCGGTCTGGATGGCTTCATCGATCAGAGTGCCATTCGGCTCGCGCACCGGGCGGATCGAACTCACGATCCCGCGCGTCATGGTTCCGGAAAGTCCGAAGGGATTGCCGATGGCATAGACCTTCTGTCCGACCTGTAGATTCCGGGAGTCGCCCAGAACCGCGGGAGTGAGGTCCGGCGCCTTGATCTGGATGACGGCGAGGTCGTGTGCCGGGTCCGTGCCAACGATGGTCGCTTTCAGTTTTTTGCGATTGTGCAGCGTGACCTCGACCTGCCGCGCATCCGCGATCACGTGATAGTTGGTCAGGATGTAGCCGGCTTTATCGATGATGAAACCCGAGCCCAGGCCCTCCTGCGGCACAAGTCCGTAGAAAAAGTCGAAAGCCATCACGCGCGAGGTGACGTTGACGACCGAAGGGATATTTTTCCGATAAACAGCGATGTTGTTCTGCTCTTCGCTGTCGAGTGCTTCGGCCGGAGCGGCCTCGGTGATTTCCACGTGCTCGGGCCGGCTCA
>JASHQK010000713.1 GCA_030039195.1 Candidatus Sulfotelmatobacter sp. | reverse complement strand
ACAAGAATGATAGTTGGTACAGTTCCGTATCTTGAAATCCTAAGTCGTGGCATCCTTGGCCCGCGCAAAACATAGAAGGTTAGTTTGGAACCTGTGGGGAAGTGCGAAGGGGGCATCGATACTTCTTTAGCCCGTCCGCCCCTTCACGCCCGCGCTACCCCCACCCCGTTTCCCCCGCTCCCGCTCGTCCGCTCCCGCCCACCACGCCAACCCAGCCTCACTCCGGCCCGCCCCCAGCCCCTTCCGCATACCCCCCGGGGGTTGGGTGTAGCATTTTCCCCTCAGGTCATAGATACCCGTCAAACCGGCGGTGCCGCTATGAGCGTTAGCGCGGAACGATGACTAACTTCTCCTTCGGCAGCGCATCCAGCGTTGCCTTGTCGATGTTGAGGTGAGCCATAACAAGTTCGGGCGGTGTGTGCGACAGCCATTCCGAGAGCGACAGATCCTGATAGAAGCTGCTTTTGAACATTTCGAGAAAACGCAGATCTGTGTCGCCGGTATTCTCGATGTAATGCGGCAGGGTTTGTTGCACGTAGCCGACATCGCCGGCTTCGAAATCCGCAGTGCGCGCACGGCCACCGGTGGCAAACACCGTCATCCGGCCATTGCCACTAATGTAGTATTGCCACTCGTCGGCGTTCGGATGCCAGTGCAGTTCGCGCATACCTCCCGGGTGCACTGTGACAATCGCTGCCGCAATGGTTGTCGATACTTTAAAAAGGCTGGAATCGACGATGCGCACTTCTCCTCCACTTGTCCGCTTCGTGACCGGCTGTTGTGTGCGGCGGAAAGCAAAATCGACGGTGGAAGAACCAAGGTTGCCCGCCGCGGAGTGCTGGTCCGCTGCCAGAGGCGGAGGCACTTCGGACTGAAAGATGAACAGCCCGTCGCGCGGGATCTTTTCCCAAGCTTGCGAGCCATCGCTGAAGTTCTTGGCTAATACTTCCCTCGGAGTATGAACCAGCCAATCCGAAAGCAGCACGGTCGCATACTCGGAAAAGTTGCCGTCATCAAATACGAGTAAGAACTCGGCGCCATCCGGACCCAAGCCCTGGATAGAATGGGGAATCCCAGTGGGAAAGAACCACAGGTCTCCTTCCTTCACGTCCGCTACGAAACTTCGACCATCCGCATCAATACAGGTAATTCGTGCGCTGCCGTACAGCATGATTGCCCACTCGGCCGCTGCGTGCCAATGCAATTCGCGAATACCCCCGGCCGTAAGTCGCATGTCGACAGCGGCGATCGACTTCGAAACAGGCAGCTCGCGCACCGTTACTTCGCGTGACCATCCGCCTTCATAAAGCCGCTTGTGCGCGAAAGAAAAAGAGTACTTGAATGCCGGTACTGACCCGGCGTCGGTGTCCGGCGGTACGACGGAACTGGGATTTTGCGCATCCAGCGCCTTGTTGGTTGGACCGGGATCGCTCTTACTTCGATCGCTGACCGCTCGCCCGCTCTCCTGCCCTTGCTGCGCGGCCGCAGCCGCGGAAAGAACACCCACCGTGCTGAGCGCCGTTGAACTTGCCAGGAATTCGCGCCTCGACACCTTGCCTTTTTCAATTGTCCGGCTCGATTTCATTTTTTCCTCGCTTGCCGCAGTGAGTCTAGCCAGTCATCCGTACTCGAGTTGCTCAACTTCTCACGGATCAAATACCTGCGCGATGCATCTCGTATCGTACCGAAGCGCAGGGAGTTCGTCAGCGATCGGATTAGCTCGACAACAATTCGCGCACGGCTCGATAACCTTGATCGATCGCCTGATCGGTGTAGGCGGCCGCGGCGGCATCGGAATTCGCGATGGTGATGCGCCCGAAGGGTCGGCGGGCAATGTCGCACGGCCGGTTACCCTCGGGCCAGTCCGGATCCCAGAGAGGGTTGTACTCGTACGCATAGCCATGAGGCCAGCGATTCACGGTGATGGCCTCAATATCGCGCGCCGGATCGAATCCAGCGCCGCCTAACACGCGCGCGAACTGATCCCGGATACTTCTTTCAAAGGTTTCAAACGGCGTAGCCAGCAGTTCATAATGGCCGGCACGTTGTTGCTCTCGGGCGGAAAGGCCCGGCTGGCACGGCGTGCGCAGCATGTGCACCAGGATCGGCTCCTCCGGAGATCGCGACGATGTGTATTCACCCATGTTCACGGCCAAATCCAGATTCATGGAGGAGTGGTACATCCCCGGACAGGACACGCCCCTGACGCCAAGCTTGTGAAACACTGTCCAGTTGCGCAGGCCTATCACTGTGTAGACCAGGGGCACCTTCACTCCATAGTGGAGCGCTTGTTTTTGCTCAGCCGGCAGATCCGGACAGAGATAGGGAATCACCATGTTCCAGCAAGCCAGCACCGCCGCTTTGGCGTGGACGCTGTATGCTTTTTCGTTGCTGCCATACACCACTTCGACCTGCTTTGCCGAAGCAGAATCTCCAACGTGCCGGGCAAGCACCGCGGTGCTATTCAGGCGTATGCGAATCGGAGAATCTCCGTGATCGAGCCGGCTGTAGTCGACTTTGGCGGTGACGATATCTACGGCCGTTTTCCCAGGAACTGCACCCGGCACTAAGGACCGAACCAGCAAGCGCGCGATCGACGCGTTGCCGTCAGGAAAGTGAAAGAAATAATCCTCTTTCGGCGTTACTTCTCCCAATGCCGTAAAGCTCAGGCCCTTGGAAGGAACGCGATCAAGCCCCATGCCTTGAAATCCGGGAAAGCGAATAGCCCAGCAATCCAGCGCCGGAACGGCATCGATGCCAATCCCGTACAGCCCATGAGTGCGAGTTTGGTAGAAAGGAATGACGTCCGCGTGAGCCTTGACGACATTGAGCAGGAAATCCTTATAGCTCATCTTGGAGAGCCGGGCTTTCTTCTCCGCCTGTGGCACTCCTTCCATGTAGTCGACTTTCGCTTCTTGAATGCGCACGATGTCTCGCTGCGCATCAGTTGACAGAGGCGTCCGCGCGAGGAACTCTGCCCATTTGCCGGACGCACCCTGACGGCCGTATCCTCCGGGCGCGTTTGTGACCAATCGTTCGGTGCCAAAAGTCTCTTTGTCGAAGAAATAGCCAGATCCAAGACCGCTGTACGCGTGGTTGTCGGCGTACTTTTCCTGGAATGCGGGGGGATCGATGCCAAGCTCGCTGATCAGTCCAGCGGCCTCTTTGCTATAAGGAAATGGGGATTCGATGGCAAAGGTTCCACCGTTTGTAAGTTGCATCCGGCCGGCGAGATGGAATTCGTTTCTCTTGGCATGTCCGCCGAAGTCGTCGTGATTGTCAAGGATAAGAATGCGAACGGAAGATCCGATTTGCTTGCGATAGAAATATGCCGCCGCCAAACCACTGATGCCGCCCCCGACCACCACTAGATCGTATTCCTCGCCAGTCTCCACCGGCTTGCCTGCTTTTTCCCAGAAGGTTCCGTCTCGCAATGCATGTGCGACTTCGAAAGAACCAGGATGACTTCCCCGCATTCCTGTAAGCGTTGGTGGATAGTACCCGGGCCGATCCTGAGCTGAAGGCCCGGAGGTTTCGGCGGCGAGCAGTCCTTGCAGCCATGGACTCGCCAGCACGCCGCCCGCTCCAACGGCCATGCCATTCAAGAAATCGCGGCGCGTGATGTTGCGGTGCATGCCCAGCTCGCGGTCGCGCGATCGATTGCCATCTTCATTTTTAAAATCGGTCATATTCGTTTATGTACCTTTCATCTGTTCCTGAACTGCCCGATAGGCCTGGTCAATGGCAACGTTCGTATAGGCACTGGCGCCGGCATCGGAGTTGGCGATGGAGATCCGTCCATATTGTTTCCGGCCGATCACGCAGGGGCGTTTTTCTCTCGGCCAGTGTGGATCGAACAAGGAATCGTATTCGTAAGCGTATCCGTGGGCCCAGCGATTCACGGTGATGGCAGCAATGTCGCGGGCGGAATCAAATCCGGCCGGCGCGAGCATGCGATTCAACTGGTCGCGGATATTTCGCTCAAATTCCGAAAACGGAGTGCTGATGAGTTCGTACCGGCCCATCCGGTACTGATCGCGGCGGGGCAGACCCGGTTTGCAGGGAGTGCGCAACATGAACAGCACCATGGGATCCTGCGGGTTGCTGGGAAACTGATACGTGCCGAGGCTGACGGGAAAATCGAGCATGGCGAAGGTGTGATAACTCCCCGGCGAAAGGATTTGTCGTATCCCCAGTTTTTGGAATGCTGTCCAATTGCGAATGGCGACATGCGTATAAATGAGGGGTTCCTTGACGCAGTAGTGCAGAGCTTCCTTCTGCTTCTCGGGCAACTCCGGACAAAGATATGGAACCATGCAGTTGTAACAGGCGAGAATGCAGGATTTCCCTCTTACGCTCTGGAGCTTTCCCTCTTGGATGTACGAGACTTCCACTCCTTTTGCCGCTTCTAGCGGCCCGGACTGCTGTGCGCGCACTGCAGTTGCATTCAGCCGAACTCGGATTCGAGATGAAGACTCGTCAAGCTTGCTGTAGTCAGCGCGGGCGGTAACGACATCTTCCATGCTGTGGCCAGGAATCGCGTCAGGAATGAGACTCCGCACGAGTAAACGCGCGATCGACGCATTCCCATCAGGAAAATGAAAAATGTAGGGCTCTTCTTTTTCTTCATCTACTTCGAGACCTAGCCCGTCAAAGCCCGCGTATTGATATGCGCCGTAGTCATCGGGATTTCGATAGCAGGCCAGAGCGGACACAGCATCAATCCCGACCGCAAACAAGTCGTTCGTGTAGCTCTGGAAAAACGGCAGAACGCCCGGATCAGCTTTACAAATTTCGGTCAGAAACCCGGCGTAACTGATCTTTTCGAGACGCGCATATTTTTCTCCGCGTGAAAGTCCGGCAAGATAATCCTTCTTTTCGTCATAAAGCCGCGCGATCTCTTGTTGGATCTTCTCCGGCAATGGACTCTTGCTGAGAAAGTCGGGCCATGCAGTCGAGCCCATTCCAGGCACCATGCGATCCGCGCCAAATGTTTCCTTGTCGAAGAAGCAGGCAGTACCGAGATGTGCATACAACTTCTGGTCGTAAGCCTTGTAAAAAACTTTGGTCTCGATCCCCAGGTCTCGGAGAACACCTTTCGCGACTTCACTGTATTCCGACGGACTTTCAATCGACTGAGTTCCGCCATTGCTCAGCAGCAACCGCCCTCCAACGCGGAACTCGTTGCGGCGGGCGTGTCCGCCAAAGTCGTCGTTGTTATCAAGAATCAGGATTCGGGAACTCGTTCCACCATGCTTGCGGTAAAAATAGGCTGCAGCCAGTCCGCTGATACCCCCTCCCACCACAATCAGGTCATAGGTTTCGTGCGTATCGGTCGGGGTTGCCGCGCTCTCCCAAAATGTGCCATCACGCAGAGAGTGCGCCACGTCGTACGAACCCGGCGCGAGGCCTCTCATGCCGGTTAATGCGGGCGGATAGCTGTCGGCGGAATCTCCGGCTTGAAATGCATTAGAAATACCGGAGGCCAAGTCGGGTAGGCCGGCATAGCCTAGCGCCCCGATCGTCACCGCAACGCCATTCAGAAAATCGCGCCGCGTGATGCGACGGTTCATCC
>JASHQK010000070.1 GCA_030039195.1 Candidatus Sulfotelmatobacter sp. | reverse complement strand
TCGCCACAGTTCAAGTTGGCATACCGGGCACAGGCGGTGACATCGACTATGGAGCCGATTCCGTTTGGCTCACAGTGTTTGATGTCCCCCTTACCCGCGTTGACGCGACCACGAACAGGGTCGTGAAGCAGTGGATCGGCAAGGGAGGAGATTCACTGCGCTTTGGCTTCGGTTCACTCTGGATAACGGACTACAAGAAAGGGTTGCTATCGCGGATTCCTATTGAACAACTGCGGTAGAGAGAAGAATTCTCCACCCTCAGTGCTTTCCATGCAGCCGATGGTCGCCTCATTCGGACTGGTACGCGGAACGGTAGAACTTATTCGGGTAGTTGGATTGTGGGAGCCTCAGGTCGGCAGCAGACGCCAAAATGCTGCCACAACCGGAACCAAGGGCTATGGGCGAGCATCTCGTCGTGCCTTCGATTGGCGGCGGAGATGTCGCTTGCGCTGAGAGGTCTAATGTCCGGCGCTTCGAACATCTCCTGAAGCTGCTCGATGTCATCAATGATGCGCTCAATATCCATGCGACACAATCATCTAGTACGAAGCGGCACAGGGTCAAATCTCAGAGCTTCAGATCATCGCGTCACTCACTGGAACAACTCGAAGTGCGTCACCGTTGGTTCAAATTCGAGCAGGTACTTTTCGTCCTCCGGATAGTATTTGGCGACCTCAATATCGTCACCCGCAAACGCGGCAATTGCGTCCCGCGACTCCCAAAAGGAAAGAGTAATGAAGTGTGCTACGTCATTTTCGATCCGGCGAAGAACCCACGCCCCTTTATTACCATTCGTCGCTCGGTAAGCGGGAATGCCTGACTTGAAGAGATATTCGAGATACGGTGCTGCATCGCTTGCCTTGGTCTTCCCATGCCAGATTCGAGCCATCATGATTTGCCTCGCTTGAGTTACTACCAAAACCATCGCCTTCGCTCTACGACCTCGGCTGAAAACAATTATGTACCTTCGACCTGTGAGCCGCACCCAAGCTCAGAATAGGACGCGTTCAAGCTCGCAGGGGTAGAACCCGGCCACCGCATGGAGCAGGGAGTGAGCCGCAGGTTGGGTGACAAACCGCCTCTTGGTCAGAGGTTTCTGACCAGAAAATCCTGCTGTTCGTTGCGCGAATAAGGGGCGTAGAATACATACCGAGTTCGCTTCCAGCCATTGTCGTTATCGCGGCGAAAGTCCTAATTGTCGGATTAAGGTGCGATTCGTTTGAGAGCAGTTGCGACCTTGCCTTTGCGCAACGAACAAAGCACCGCTGTTATGTAATCCTTTAAGCTTTTGGGCAACTTGCTCGTGATTTTTGGGTTCAATCTGACAAAGGCAGAAACTTCGTGGGTGAGTCCTCGATTCGAGTTCTCGTAGTAGATGATTACGAGCCTTGGCGTCGTTACTTCTCAACCGCCCTTCGGCAGGAGCCGGGGCTAGAGGTCATCGGCGAAGTGTCAGATGGGCGGGAGGCAGTTCAAAAAGCACAAGAACTCCAACCAGACCTAATCCTGCTGGACATCGGTCTTCCTAGCCTGAATGGGATTGAAGCCGCTCGCCGAATCCAAGAGGTTTCACCCGCTTCCAAGATTCTCTTCGTGAGCGAGAACCGCTCTCCTGATTTCGCAGAGGAAGCCTTGAGTACGGGTGCTGGCGGCTACGTCGTCAAGTCGGATGCGGCGGGCGAATTATTGCCTGCCATAAAAGCCGTTCTTGAAGGTAAGCGGTTTATCAGCGCCAGCTTGGCAGGTCACTTCCTCGTGGCAACAACGTTAAGTGCCACCCAAACGATGCATCTTTCGTGGATAGTTACGCTTATTTCAGGGATTCATTGACCGCACGGTGACTACACAGCCAGCCGTTGGGTGCCGCGCTCTGAGTCAAGCGGCACGCGAACATGGATGGTGGTTCCGCCCATGGGCTTTGACTGAATATCAATCGTTCCGTTCACCAGCCGAATCCGCTCGCGCATACTAGTGAGACCCAGACCTCGACCTTGCTTTGCAGTTTCTACATCGAACCCCTTGCCCAAATCTCTTATCGTAAGATGAATCTCGCCGGAGTCTTCTCGCAGTTGCACTTCAACCCGTTTCACCCCGCTGTGCTTGTTGGCGTTGTGCAGGGCTTCTTGCAGAACTCGAAAAAGGCAAAGCCCGATCTCTCGTGGCAAGGTGCTTTGCACATCAAGCCTATAGTCGATCTGCATTCCCTGTCGCTCGGCAAATTCTTTGCACCAGCTTTTCATGCCGGCAACAGCGCCCAGATATTCCAGTTGTGAGGAGTGCAAATCGTGGGACAAGGCTTGCACATCGTTCGAAATCTCAGTCGTCTGTTTTCGGAGTTCTGGTACACGGCTCCTGACCTCAAAAGGATCATCTTGCAGTTGTTCAAGTTCGACTGCCAACATTGCAAGGCGTTGGTTGATGTCGTCATGAAGCTCTCTAGCGATCCGGGCGCGTTCCTGCTCCTGCGCCTCAACCAGCTTTCGGGTCATGGAGGAGATTGCCCCTTCTGCGAGCTTCTGGTCGGTGACATCAATGCAAGAGCCTATGTAGCCAGCAAAGGAACCATCTTTATGAAACGTTGGCACCCCGATGTCGAGCATCCAGCGATATTGCCCATCGTGTCTTCGCAAGCGGCATTCTTTCCTAAAGGGTTGCCGCTCGTCGAACCCCCGACAATAAACTTCGTGACATTGCGGGTAGTCGTCGGGATGAACGATTTCGGCCAACCTATTCTGAAGATCGGTCTCCGAGAAGCCTGTGAAGTCCAGCCAAGGCTGATTGAAATAAGTGGGCTTTCTGTCCACTCCTGACATCCAGATCATCACGGGAGCGGTATCCGCTACCAAGCGAAAGCGCGTTTCGCTCTCCTTGACCGCTTCTTCTGCCCGCTTGCGGTCGGTGATGTCCTCAGCGAAAACAAGAATTCCCCCCACTGTGTTATCGGAGTTTCTCCAAGGACGGACTTCCCAGCGAGCCCAACGTGTGCTGCCTCCGGATTCCCAACGCTCCTCATCGGCTCGTAAGGTTTCTCCTTGGAGAGCGCGGCGATTCACTTCTTTCCAGCGCTCAGGCATTTCGGGTAGCTCCTCGCGCAATCGCCCCAACAACGCTGAAGCTTCAACCGAATTGTCGCTACACCATCGGTCGCTCACTTGGAGATAACGCAACTCGCGGTCCAGCATCGCGACTGCTACTGGCACGTTCTTAACGAAGGTTTTTAGGAGTTCCTCCCGCGATTGCAGTAAGGCCGTCTTTTCCTCTAAGGCGCGATTCATCTCGCGGAGCGCTTGTTCAGCTTGCTTACTCTGCGTGATGTCTACCGACAGCCCAAGCAGGCGTTCGGGTTCCCCGTTCGCAGCGTAGAAGAACCGACCTCGCGAGCGCAACCAGCGAGTTGTCCCATCCCGCCAAACAACACGAAACTCTTCGGTGAATTGCTCGTGTTTGTCTCTGGCTTCTCGAAGTGCATGCTGCAAATGTTCGCAGTCATCCTTATGTATACGATCCCAAGATTCTTCAAACGACCCCGGTGTCTCATCGGGTGCCATTCCGAGTTGGGCGTGCGTCCCCCCGAACCAGACTTTCTTACCAGTCTTAAGGTTGTAATCCCAACCTCCGATTGAGGCAGATTCAATTGCAAGACGAAGACGCTGACTTGCAGTGGCGAGTTCCTGTTCTGCCCGCTTGCGCTCAGTGATGTCCTGTAAAATGCAAGCCACTCGGTCAATGCCATCAGCGCCGTCGATGGGAAAGTACGAGACCAGCATGTCTCTCTCGCCAAGCTCTGGATACGTATATTTCATTTCGTATCTAACGACCTTGCCTTGGAAACACTCGTCCAGCTTTGGCTTGACGAGAGCCTCGAACACTCCCTCCTTCAATACGTCTTTGGCGAAATGCCCAATAACCTGTTCCTGCGTCTTATTCCGCAGCTTCAAAAACTGACGATTTGCGATCAGAAAGCGGTATTCACAGTCAACAACTGCAATCATTTCTTCTGCATTTTCGATAGCTCTCTCGTATTCTCGGAGCTTTTCTTCATGCCTCTTCCGCCGAACTTCGCTTTCGCGCAACTTCCGATCAGCGTTTTTGCGATCCAACGCTTGGGCAAATACATGGGCGAGAATTTGCAGCCGCCGTTGCAGCGGCTCCGGCCATTCGCGTTCCTGCTCACTGTCGAAGGCTAGAACACCGATCAGCGGGCCGCCTCCTACCGAGAGGGGAATTACCAAGCTGGAGTGGACACCAAATTCCTCCCATGATTTCTTATCCGTCGCTGCCTCAAGCGGGAGCGTTGCAGTATTCGGTACGCAAACTATCTCTTTTTTCAAAATCTTGCTGGAACTCCACGGAAAATACTCTTTCACATTGGGGCGTGACGGCAGCGGCTTTAGGCTGGGGTCACGATAAACGTGAGTCATAACGGGCATGTCAGGATTTTCGTCTGAGACCTGCCACACGGAGGAATGACCCACCTTCAAGGATTCGCAGATAGCACGTTGGGCGCTGGCAATCTTGGAATCGATATCGTTGGGAGCAACGTTGACGAACTCGGCGCAGACATCCGCAAGAAGCATCTCGAACAGCAGCCGTGCTTCTGCGTCGGCTTGCAATGCGGATTGTAATGGCGCACTCACCAATGCACCTCGAGGCAGAGTGTTCCCCACTGCAGAGGTTTGTGCGAAGCCATTATAGGCGCAATTTGCCCCAAGTCCAGTGATACGCGCCGT
>JASHQK010000712.1 GCA_030039195.1 Candidatus Sulfotelmatobacter sp. | reverse complement strand
CCGCGCATCCAACTCCGCCAGCACTTCCGCGCTATGATTCCCCGGATTCACGCTCATGTATTCCTTCGCGATCTTTCCCTCCGGATCAATCACGAACGTATGCCGCTTCGAGAACTTCACCACTCCCAAATTCGTCAGCGAGTTGTAACTCGCGCTCACCTTATGATCCCCATCCGAGAGCAGCTTGAAGTTCAGTTCATCCTTTTCACAGAACTTCTTATGCGAATCCACACTGTCGACGCTCACCCCGAGCACAACTGCATTGCGCTCGGCGTACTTCGGTTGGTCCACCTGGAACTGGTGGGCTTCGAGCGTTCACCCCGGCGTCTGATCTCTAAGATAGAAATACAGCACGACCCACTTGCCGCGATAATCCTTGAGGCTGACTAGAGAACCATCCTGCGAAGGCAGCGTGAAATCCGGCGCGGCACTGCCCACCCCAGGCGTCTTCGAATGCGAGAGCAATCGCGGAACAAAGAGAACAATCGCTATGACGACTATGCACAGCAGCACGATCCGCAGCATGAGCACCTCAGTCCGCGTCGATTCTAATCCAGCATATGCCCGCGGTTGTCACACAGACAGCCGAAGCCACAGACGAGCCTTCCTTCGTGCAACTTTGTGTCCTTGGTGGTCAATTCAGCACCCGGTCGTGTCCTGAATCCACTAACCACGAGGGAACACGAAAAGCGCAGATGCTCCTTTCCTTCGTGTTCCTTCGGGCCTTTGTGGTTAGCGAATTTAGGAAGAATGTCCGCGAAATCGAAGGGATTTTCGTAGGGTGGGCATTTCCTTCGTGTTCCTTCGTGCCCTTTGTGGTTAATTAAGACACTACCCAGCACCTGTCTCTCAGCAAAATTCTTCGCAATTCTTTATGATGATGAATTACCTACCTCATGGGGGAATCATCAGTCGTGGCTCAAACGGAAACTGACGGCCTTGAAGTCTTAGAAACCCGGGAATGGGTCGATTCGCTCGACTACGTTCTCGAGAAAGGCGGTCCCAACCGCGCCGGACGCCTTTTGCAACAACTTGCATTGCATGCGCGGCGCGAGGCCGGGGTCAATCTTCCTTTTTCGGCGACTACGCCGTATCAGAACACCATTCCCGCGCGGCAGCAGGCGCCATTTCCCGGCAGTCAGGAGATGGAACGCCGCATCAAGAGCCTGGTTCGCTGGAACGCCCTCGCCATGGTGGTGCGCGCCAACAAAATTCAAGAAGGCATCGGCGGCCACATTTCGACCTACGCCTCCGCCGCTACGCTCTACGAAGTCGCGTTCAACCATTTTCTGCGTGCCCAGACTGAAAGCGGCGATCGCGACGTGGTCTATTTTCAGGGACACGCCGCGCCCGGCATGTACTCCCGCGCCTATCTCGAAGGCCGCCTTTCAAAAGAGAAGCTGCAGAATTTCCGCCGCGAATTGAAGCCCGGCGGTGGACTGAGTTCGTATCCCCATCCGTGGCTCATGCCCGATTTCTGGGAATTTCCCACCGTCTCCATGGGACTTGGCCCCATACAGGCGATCTATCACGCGCGCTTCATCAAATATCTGGAAAATCGGGGACTGAAAGCCTCCACCGGCGGCAAGGTCTGGGCTTTTCTCGGTGACGGCGAAATGGACGAACCCGAATCGCTCGGTTCTATCACGCTCGCCTCTCGCGAAAGACTCGACAATCTCATCTTCGTTGTCAACTGCAATTTGCAGCGCCTCGACGGCCCCGTGCGCGGCAATGGAAAAATCATTCAGGAACTCGAAGCGATCTTCCGCGGCGCGGGCTGGAACGTAATCAAAGTCATCTGGGGCTCCGATTGGGATAGCCTCATCCAGAACGATCGTGACGGCTTGCTCGTACGCCGTCTCGGCGAGATCAGCGACGGCCAGTACCAAAAGTATTTCGTCGAGAGCGGCGCTTATTTCCGCCAGAATCTGTTCGGCAGCGATCCGCGCCTCCTGAAAATGGTCGAGCATCTTTCCGACGAGCAACTCGCCCGCATGCGCCTCGGCGGGCACGATCCCATCAAAGTTCATGCGGCTTACCGCGCGGCCGTCGATCACACCGGATCGCCAACGATCATTCTGGCCAAAACCATCAAGGGCTATGGACTCGGCGAAGCCGGCGAAGGCAAGAACATCACGCATCAGCAGAAAAAACTCAACGACGAAGAACTGGAGATGTTCCGCTCGCGCTTCGGCATTCCCATCCCCGATGACGAACTGCACGAAGCCCCGTTCTATCGTCCATCCGACGACAGCCCCGAAATCAAGTACATGCAGGCGCGCCGCCAGCAACTCGGCGGATACATGCCGCAGCGCAAAGTCCGCGCCGCCGCACTCGAGCCGTTCCCCGATTCGCATTTCGAGGAATTCCACAGAGGCACCGAAGGCCGCGAAGTCTCGACCACGATGGTTTTCGTCCGCCTGCTCTCGAAGCTGCTGCGCGACCCTGAGCTGGGCAAGTTCATCGTTCCCATCGTTCCCGACGAAGCCCGCACCTTCGGCATGGAAGCTTTATTCAGGCAGGTGGGAATTTATTCAAGCGTGGGCCAGAACTACGAGCCCGTCGACATGGACACGCTTCTTTACTACAAAGAAGCCAGGAACGGCCAGATTCTCGAGGAGGGCATCACCGAATCCGGCTCGATGTGTTCGCTCATCGCCGCAGGCTGCGCCTATGCCAATCACGGAATCAATACGATTCCGTTCTTCATTTATTACTCCATGTTCGGATTCCAACGCATCGGCGATCTGATCTGGGCGGCCGCCGACATGCGCTGCCGCGGATTCCTCATCGGCGGTACCGCCGGGCGCACCACTCTCGCCGGCGAAGGCCTGCAGCATCAGGACGGCCACAGCCACGTGCTCGCGCTGCCGGTACCGAACCTGCTCGCATACGATCCGGCATTCGCCTACGAAATCGCCATCATCATTCAAGACGGCATCAGGCGCATGTATGTCGATGGCGAGTCGATCTTCTACTATCTGACCGTCACCAACGAGCCCCTGCCCATGCCCGAGATGCCAGGTGATGTGCGCGAAGGTGTGCTGAAAGGCCTCTACAAATTCCGCGCGTCGGAAAAGAAAGACGCCGCGCTGCGCGCGCAATTGCTTGGCAGCGGCACCATCATGTTCGAAGTGCTCAAGGCGCAACAGATCCTGGAAGAAAAATATGGAGTCGCCGCTGACGTCTGGAGCGTCACAAGTTACAAACAGCTCTACCGCGACGCCAACGACTGCGAGCGCTGGAACATGTTGCATCCCGGCGAGCCGGCGAGGCTGCCCTACATCACCTCAACGCTGAAAGACGCGCAAGGCCCATTTATCGCGGCATCGGATTACATGAAGGTTTTGCCCGAGAGCATCGCAAAGTGGGTTCCAGGACAGCTGGTCTCGCTCGGCACCGACGGTTTCGGGCGCAGCGAGAATCGTGCCGCGCTTCGCGATTTCTTCGAGGTCGATGCCAAGCACATCGTGCTGGCCACGGTGACGGCTCTCATGCGTGAGAAGAAAATCGGCGCGGAAGTTGTGAAGCGCGCAGTGCAGGAACTCGGCATCAACGCGGAGAAAGCAAACCCGGCGGTGAGTTGACTTGACTCTATGCCTTCCAACCCGCGTTCTAACGCGTCTGCTGGAAGGACGCCGGGCCCGAGGATGAGTACCGCAGCGACAACCGAATCTTACGGCGTTAGCCGCACAGAAGAATGAGTGGCACATCGACAACCGTCGGCCGCCGAGGATGAGTGGCGCACCGACAGCCGAATATTACGGTCTCAGCCGCGCCGAGGATGAGTGGTGCGGCGACATTGGAATATTACAGTGTCAGCCGCGTAGCCGACGAGTACGAACGATTAGCAATAGCCGCGCAGCGGCGGAATATGAGAGCCCGGCACGGGAGTGCCGGGTAAACGAAGGTGGACCGGGCCGAGCCCCCGTGAGCGGACGGCACGTTTCGTATCCGAACACGCCTTGTTGGCGGACGTCATAAGTTTCGTATCAGGGCATGCCTTCAGGCATGCCGCTGCGCAAAAACACAGAGAGCGCCTTCAGGCGCTGAGACATCAAGACCGAGCGAGGAACAAAACACGCTTTGATCGAATTCAAACTTCCTGAACTTGGAGAAAACATCGAGCAGGGCGATCTCGTACGCCTCATGGTCGCGCCCGGCGCCAGCGTCAGTTCCGGCCAGTCCGTCATGGAACTGGAAACCGACAAAGCCGTCGTCGAAGTTCCATCGTCGGTCAGCGGTGTCGTGAAAGAAATCAAAGTCAAAGAGGGCGACAAGATTAAAGTCGGCCAGGTGATCTTCACCGTCGACGGCGCCGAGCCCCGCGACGGAGACGCGCCAAGAACAACAGATCAGACGCCCGCCAACGTAGCGGCGACCACTGCCAATGAGAATCGACCGGCTCCCGCTCCTTCGCAGTCCGCTGCACCATCACTCGCAGAGCCGCCCACTTCACCCTCACCTCAGCCCCAGTTGTCCATTCCCGCGCCCACAACCGTTTCTGGCGCAAGCGATTTCAGACTTCCCGAACTCGGCGAAAATATTTCGCAGGGAGATCTTGTCCGCCTCATGATCTCGCCCGGCGCGAAAGTCTCAGAAGGTCAGCCGGTGATGGAACTGGAAACCGACAAGGCCGTCGTCGAAGTTCCGTCGTCGGTCAGCGGCGTGGTCAAAGAAATCAGAGTGAAAGAGGGCGAGAAGGTCAAAGTCGGCCAAGTCATCTTCACGTTGGAAGGTGGATCTTCGGCACAACCAGAAGCCTCGCGCGTCCGCACGGCTCCCGTCGAACACGTTTCCGGACAGCACGGTGCTCGTCTCGCCTTCCAGGCCGCGATCCGCGCCGAAGGCAAAACGGAAGAACAAGCTCTTCCTCCCGATCAGCCGCAGCCAGCACCTCAAGCGTTTTCCATGCCGGTGCAGCTCGGCAAGGTCGCCGGCACCGAGCATCGTCAGCCCATCCCGGCGGCTCCGAGCGTGCGCCGCCTGGCGCGCGAAGTCGGCGTCGACATTTACGAAGTGAAAGGCACCGGCCCCGGTGGACGCATCAGCGAAGACGACGTCAAGGCTCACGCGAAAGCTTTGCTCGCTGCCGCAACCGCAGCGCAATCCCAGCCCCGCGCCGGCCACCTCGCACCTCCACAGCTTCCTGACTTTTCCAAGTGGGGCAAGATCGAGCGCGTCTCCATGCGCGGCGTGCGCCGCAAAACCGCCGAGCATCTCGCCGAATCCTGGATCACGATTCCTCATGTCACGCAGCACGACCGCGCCGACATCACCGAACTCGAACAGCTCCGCGCCCGCTTCGCTCCCAAAGCCGAAGAAGCCGGCGGCAAGATGACCGTCACCGCCATCGCGCTCAAAGTCTGCGCTGCTGCGCTCAAAGTATTTCCGCAATTCAACGCCTCGATCGACATCGAAAAAGAAGAAATCATTTACAAGCAATACATTCACATCGGCGTCGCCGCCGATACCGATCGCGGCCTGCTCGTGCCCGTCATTCGCGATGTCGACAAGAAGAACATCGTCGAACTCGCTGTAGAACTTTCCCAGCTTTCCAAGAAAGCACGCGACAAGAAACTCACGCCCGCCGACATGGAAGGCGGCACATTCACGATCACCAACCTCGGCGGCATCGGCGGCGTCGGATTCACGCCGATCGTGAATCATCCCGAGGTCGCGATTCTCGGCATCTCGCGCTCCCGCATCGAGCCCGAGTGGATCAACAACAAATTCGAGCCGCGGCTGATCCTGCCGCTGTCGCTTTCGTACGATCACCGGCTGATCGATGGCGCCGACGCCGCCCGCTTCCTGCGCTGGGTCGCCGAAGCCTTCGAGCAGCCATTTTTGCTGTCAGTGCAGGGATAGACATAGGCTGTCATCCTGAGCGGAGCGAAGGACCTATGCAGTTGCTTGGCAGTGACCAGGAAATCTGAAAGACGCAATGACTGAATCTCAATCGCGCTCCATCGCCATCATCGGCGCCGGTCCCGGCGGATACGCTGCCGCATTTCTCGCGGCCGACCTCGGCATGAGCGTTACGCTCGTCGATCCCGAACTCAATCCCGGCGGTGTCTGCCTTTACCGCGGATGCATCCCTTCGAAAGCTTTGTTGCACGTGGCCAAGCTGATCGAGGAATCGCACGACTCGAAGAACTGGGGCATCGAATTCGCTGCGCCCAAAATCGACCTCGCCCGCCTGCGCGCATGGAAAGAAGGAGTCGTCAAGAAACTGACTGGCGGTCTCGGAATTCTGTCGAAGCAGCGCAAAGTCCGCTATGTGCAAGGCCGTGCTGCCTTCGAAAATTCGACGACA